>DATIGS010000021.1:0-26094 GCA_035481425.1 Cellvibrio sp.
ACGAAGTGGCGCAGTTTGTCCATGTCCTCCTGGTTAAACCATTCCGCATCCATCACCGCTCCGGCGAGGAAAGCGCCCACCATATAGTGCAAACCGGCCCAGTCGGCGGCGAGTCCGCAAATCGCCAGCCAGATAAAACCGGCGTACCAGCGGTCTTTTTCCTGAATCGCCACCATGAGTTTGCGGAACAAATAGGCGGCAATCGCGAACCCGACCAGGAACATCCCTTGGCGACCAACGCGCTCCCAATCGAGCAGGATCAGCGCCAGTACACCCCAGATGGCGATGTCATCCAAGCTGGCGTAACGCAGAATGCGCTGGCCGATGGGCTGGCGCAGGATTTCCAGCTTCTCCATCAGCAGGATCAAAATCGGCAGTGCCGTCACCGCGCAGGCCATGCCCACACCGAGGATGAATTGCCAGGTCATGCCTTTCGGGCCCATCCAGCCTTCGCTGAAGCTCATCATCAGCACCGCCGCGCCGCAGCCAAACAAGAGCGGTGTACCCAACGCCAAACCGGCGGTAATGCCGCTCTCGCGCTTGTACTGCCAGGCTTTCTTCAGGTCGAGTTCGATACCGGCGATCCACACAAAAATCATCACCGCCCACCAGGCAATACCGTTGAGCGATTTGATGACATCCGGGTTAAATACAAAGGTGTAATACTCGGGGAACGCTTTGCCCAGCACGCCCGGCCCGAGCACTATGCCCATGATGATCTGGACTACCACCAGCGGTGCCCAGTAATCCGTTCTGCCGAGGCGCCAGATCAGGTAGGGGATAGTGAAAATAATCACCATGGCGATCAGGAAAATTTCAGTTGTTGTCATATGCATCTTGCTTGCCCTTACATCTTCTTATTTAGTTTTTTTGTCGTGTACCGTCGCCCGGTAGGAGCGAGGGTGCGAAATTACAGTGATTTTGTGCGCCATTCGAGGTAAAGCCTATAGATAATGACTATGAGGTATTTAGCTAAAATCGGTAGAAATTTAGGCGAGCAAAAAATCCGGCACCATAGACGCAGGCGGTCGCAAAAAATGATGCAAATTGGCGCACGCAACTGGCACACTAGCGCTCTTTTTATCAAGGAGCGAAAAAGACGGCCTTTGGCGACGAAAATTTGTTTCTAAATGGTGCGTTTTCGATAATTTGTGCACCAATTTGGTGTTTGCGGTTCGGATTGCTGTGCGCTTTATCGCTGGAAAGCCTTATTTTCAAAGGTGTGTTGCTATTTTTGTTAGATGGCATATATTTTGCCCCTTTTCTGACACCCTAGTCTTGCCCCGCTCACCGAAATGAGTCGCGAGCCCGGATGAAGTGGGAAAATTTTCAGGCAAATCATCTTTGGATGGATTGTCGACCGCAATAACAACTTTTCATAATCCGTAGCCTTCGGGCTATTACAACTTGGAGGCATTCAATGTCTAAGACTTTAGACCTGATCAAAGAACACGAAGCTCGCTGGATTGATTTGCGCTTCACCGATTTCAAAGGTAAAGAGCAGCACGTGACTTTCCCATCAAGCGTTGTTAACGATAGCTTCTTCGTTGATGGCAAGATGTTCGACGGTTCTTCTATCGCTGGCTGGAAAGGTATTAACGACTCAGACATGATCCTGATGCCGGACGATTCAACTGCCGTTTTGGATCCTTTCTACGACGAAGCTACCATCAACGTTCGTTGTAACATCGTTGAACCTGCAACTATGCAAGGTTACGACCGCGACCCACGTTCTATCGGCCTGCGCGCTGAAGAATACCTGAAATCAACTGGTCTGGGCGACGTAGCTCTGTTTGGTCCAGAGCCAGAATTCTTCATCTTCGACAGCGTTCACTTCCACTCAGGTATGGGCGGCGCTTTCTACAAGATCAAATCTGAAGAAGCTGCATGGCAATCAGGCGACGACATCGAAGGTAAGCACGGCCACGCTCCACGCGTAAAAGGCGGTTACTTCCCAGTTGCTCCAATCGACTCCCTGCACGACATCCGTGGCGCTATGTGTAACGCGATGGAAGCTATGGGTCTGGAAATCGAAATCCATCACCACGAAGTTGCTAACGCTGGCCAATGTGAAATCGGCGTAGGCGCTAACACCCTGGTTAAGAAAGCGGACGAAGTACAAATCCTCAAGTACTGCGTACACAACGTTGCTCACCAATACGGTAAGACCGCTACCTTTATGCCGAAGCCTTTGATCGGTGATAACGGTTCAGGTATGCACGTTCACCAGTCTTTCTCCAAGAACGGCAAAAACCAATTCGCTGGCGACGCTTACGCTGGTCTGTCTGAAACCGCTCTGTACTACGTTGGCGGTATCATCAAGCACGCTAAAGCATTGAACGCTTTCTGTAACGCTTCTACCAACTCCTACAAGCGTTTGGTTCCAGGCTTCGAAGCTCCAGTAATGTTGGCTTACTCTGCACGTAACCGTTCAGCATCTATCCGTATTCCTTACACTGTTGGTGAGAAAGCCAAGCGTATCGAAACCCGTTTCCCTGATCCAACTGCTAACCCATACCTGTGCTTTGCGTCATTGCTGATGGCTGGTATCGATGGTGTTCTGAACAAGATCCATCCGGGTGAAGCAGCGACCAAAGATCTGTACGATCTGGAGCCGGAAGAAGAAGCAGAAATCCCACAAGTGTGTTCATCTCTGGAAGAAGCTTTGGCATCTCTGGAAGCTGACCATGAGTTCCTGTTGGCTGGCGGTGTATTCTCTAAAGACTTCATCGATGCTTACATCGACCTGAAGAAGCAAGAAATCCAACGCATCAACATGACTCCGCACCCAGTAGAATTCGAACTCTACTACTCTGTGTAAGTCCTGCTGACGATTGGCCAGCGCGCTGGCTAATCTGTGAAAAAGCCCGCACCGGAAACGGTGCGGGCTTTTTCTTTGGGGGTGTCGGGAGTAATCTAGGGGAAAACTGACTGATGAGGGAAATGTGATGCGCAAGTTGTGGGTGTTGATGCTATTGCTGGCGCCGCTTGCCGGTGCTGATGTGTATAAAGTCGTCGATAAAGACGGGACCGTCAGGTATACCGACAAACCCACCACCGAAAATGCGGAGAAAGTTAAGCTGCGTGAGGTGAATACAGTGCCCGGTGCCGAGCCTCTGCCCCAGTCGAATCCAGTCAGCTCTTATGAATCCCAGCCTGCCGCGCTTAACTATCAAATCAGTATTATCAGCCCGCGTTCCGATGTGACCATTCCGGTGGGGCAGCGCGATTTGGCAATCGCGATTAATCTCTCCCCCGGCCTCCAAGAGGGGCATCTGCTGGTTTATTTCATGAATGGCGAGCTGCTGGAAGAGACGACCGCAAATAACATTATCGTCAAAGACGTTCCACGCGGTACACACACGCTGGTAGTCGAAGCAATTGATGAGAATGGTCAATCATTGGGCACGTCGGCCCCTACAATCGTGAACGTTATTCGCCCAAACATTAAGAATAATGCCCCTCCAAAGCCCAAGCCCAACTAAGTGCACCAATGTGGTGCTATCATTTTCCTGAAAATCCCCAAAATGGATAATGGCGGCGGCTAAAACTGCGGAATCAGGCCGGTTTCTGACTTGGTTTGCTTTTTGCAGTAACCTGCATGCCCATTGTCGAGGCGTTCAGGAGTGCAGTAGCTGGTGAGTCCGCGCGATATCTATAAACCTATCTTGGATAGCTTGAGTACCGCCATTATTCTGGTCGATAGCGATTTGCTGCTATGCCATATGAATCCTGCGGCTGAAGCATTGTTGGCAATGAGCTGCGAAAGCAACACCGGTGAACCAATCACCTATTTCTTTTACGAGTCGGATGAAACCGACCGCCAGCTGAAGCTTGCCGCTGCCCAGGCGAATCACTACACCAAACGCCATGCCGAATGGCGCTTGCTCAGCGGCGGCTCTATCACCGTCGATTACACAGTTACCCCGTTTGGCGACCATGAAGGGTTGATCATTGAGATCCAGCCCATCGATCGCCTATTGCGTATCAGCCGCGAAGAGATGCTGACGACGTCCCACGAGACGACCCGCAACCTGGTGCGCGGCATGGCGCATGAAATCAAAAACCCGCTCGGCGGTATCCGCGGCGCCGCCCAGCTGCTGGCGCGCGAGCTGCCGGATTCCGGCTTGACCGAATACACCAATATCATCATCGATGAGGCGGACCGTCTGCGCAATCTGGTCGACCGGATGCTCGGCCCCAACCAACTGCCCAAATGGCAAGCGCTCAATATCCACGAGGCCATTGAGCGAGTCGCCAACATCATCAAGGCTGAAAGCAGCGATGCGATCAAAATTGTGCGCGATTATGACCCGAGTATCCCCGCCATCCAGGGCGACAAGGAAATGCTTATCCAGGCGCTGCTCAATATAGTGCGCAACGCCATGCAGGCGTTGGTAGAAGCCAATGTGCTCAACGGTGTGATCCAACTGCGCACCCGCATCCAGCGCCAGTACACCATTGGGCGCAAGCATCACTCGCTGGTGTGCCGGATCGATATTATCGACAACGGCCCGGGCATCCCGGCCGATATGATCGAAAACATTTTCTACCCAATGATCTCCGGCCGCGCTGAAGGCACTGGTTTGGGGCTCACCATTTCGCAACACCTTATCCATCAACATCATGGCCTCATCGAGTGCCAAAGCGAGCCGGGCAAAACCCGTTTCTCGCTCTACTTACCAATGGAAGCGCAACATGCAGAAGTCTAATAAAGTCTGGATTATTGATGATGACCGTTCGATCCGCTGGGTGCTGGAAAAGGCACTGCAGGGCGCGAATATTGAAACCCGGGTGTTCGATTCGGGCGACAGTGCGATGAGTCATCTAAACCGCGATACGCCTGATGCCATCATCAGCGATATCCGCATGCCGGGCACCGACGGCCTGACTCTGTTAGGCAATCTGCACAATACCCATCCGCAAATCCCGATCATCATCATGACTGCCCATTCGGATCTGGATAGCGCAGTCGCGGCTTATCAGGGTGGCGCTTTTGAATATCTGCCCAAGCCGTTTGATGTGGATGATGCCGTTGCGGTAACCCAGCGCGCGCTAGCCCATGCACAGGAGCAAAAATCCGAGCATGGGGTCGAGACCACATTGGAAACCAATACTGAAATCATCGGCGAAGCGCCGGCGATGCAAGAGGTTTTCCGCGCGATTGGCCGATTGTCGCAATCCAACATCACTGTGCTGATCAACGGTCAATCGGGTACTGGTAAAGAGCTGGTGGCGCGCGCGCTGCATCGCCACAGCCCGCGCCGCAACGAACCGTTTATCGCCCTGAATATGGCGGCGATCCCTAAAGACCTGATGGAATCCGAGTTATTCGGCCATGAAAAAGGCGCTTTCACTGGCGCGGCCGCGCAGCGCCAGGGGCGTTTTGAGCAGGCTAACGGCGGCTCTCTGTTCCTTGATGAAATCGGCGATATGCCCGCTGAAACCCAAACCCGCTTGTTGCGCGTATTGGCGGATGGCGAGTTTTATCGGGTTGGCGGCCATACGCCGGTGAAAGTGGATGTGCGTATCATCGCTGCTACCCATCAAAACCTGGAGACGTTGGTGGCCGATAACCGTTTCCGCGAGGACTTGTTCCATCGCCTGAATGTGATCCGCATCCATATCCCCAAGTTGGCCAACCGCCGCGAAGACATTCCCAAGTTGGCGCGCTTTTTCCTGCATAAAGCCGCGACTGAATTGAATGTGGATCCGAAGGTCCTGCTGCCGGAGACCGAAGAATACTTCTGCACCCTGCAATGGCCGGGCAATGTGCGCCAGTTGGAGAATACCTGCCGCTGGATCACGGTGATGGCGTCCGGGCGCGAGGTGCATATTGAGGACCTGCCGCCCGAACTGCTCGAAAACAAAGAGACCAGCACTCCGGCGGACGATTGGGAAAAAGCCCTGCGCCACTGGGCTGACCAGGCGCTTACCCGCGGACAACACCAGCTGCTGAGCGAAGCTGTGCCGACCTTCGAGCGCGCATTGATAGAGACAGCATTGAAATACACCGCCGGGCGCAAGCGCGATGCCGCGAGCCTGCTAGGCTGGGGCCGCAATACCCTGACCCGCAAATTGAAAGAGCTGGGTATGGCGGGCGGTAATGATCCCGATGGCGATGGTGAAGATTAACTGACCTCGCTGTTTTGGCGGTGAGCCACCCAGGCTCACCGTTCCCCTCCCGTTTATATCCATTCCAATCTATTCCAGCCGTCGCCTTATTCCTGCTTTGGCGGCTATAGCATTTTTGGCATTAAAAACATCTTTTTAGATCTTCTTTTCCTCTAGGCGCAGCTTCGCAAAGCTGTGTCTATACTCTGCTAACGAACTCAAGATTGACGGGTCTCGGCCGCCAACATCACTGGTTAACTAAAAATCTAATAGCCGACATAGATTCGGGGGAAACATGGTACAGAAATCCTTACTCACCAAACTGATGATGGTGTTGTCTGTTGCGATGGTTGCAATTGCTTTTATTGTCGCTTTCAGCAATTACAAAATTGCATCCAAAGAGTTGGAAAAAGAACTCGAAACTGAAACAAACGCCATGATTGCGCTGACCAATAGCTCGATCCTGGAGGCGGTCTTTTCGTACGACTTCCAACAAGTCGAAGCGATTGTGAAATCCCTGGTGAATACTTCATTGGTGACTTCTGTGACGGTGGTCGATCACCGTGGACAACCCTTGGCGAAAGCGAGCGATGGCGACCAGAGTGAAAGCCAGATCAGCCGTACTTCAATCCCCATTGAATACAATGGCAGCACCATTGGTAGCTACGACATCACCTTTTCTGCCCAAGAGCTGGAAGAGACGTTGAGCGGCCAAATCTGGACCAGTATCTGGACTGTGCTCGCGTTGCTCGCCGCCAGTTTGATCACAGTCTACATACTGATCCGCAGCCTGGTATTGGCTCCCGTCGATGAAGTGACCCGTTCACTGGCGACGATTGCTGGTGGGGGTGGGGACTTGACCCGTCGCTTGCCAACCGATAGCAAAAATGAAATTGCAGCGCTTGCCCATAACTTTAATCTGGTGATGGAACACATCGCCGATATTATTCGCAACGTAATGCAAGTGAATGACAAGGTGCGCGTCAACGTCAATAAAATGAGCGGCGCGACCGAGAGCACGGTGAATTCGACTTCACAACAATTGCGCGAGATTGAATTGGTGGCAACTGCGGTTGAGGAATTGTCGGCATCGGCCAATGAAATTGCACGCCACGCGGGCGATACCGCTGAGCGCACCACGGCTACCAGTGTGTTGGCAGATGAAGGCAATACCATTGTTAATCTGTCACTGGAAAAGGTAAATCGCCTGACCGGCCAGATCGAAGCGACCGCGCAAAAAATCCAGGTGTTGAAAAATAATTCTGTGAATATCGGCTCGGTGATGGAAGTGATTCGCACGATTGCCGAACAGACCAATTTGCTTGCGTTGAATGCGGCGATTGAAGCAGCGCGCGCGGGCGAGCAGGGGCGTGGTTTTGCGGTGGTGGCAGATGAGGTACGTTCGCTTGCACAAAAAACCCGTTCATCAACCGAAGAAATTGAATCGATTATTGTGCAATTGCAACGCGCGGCGGATGAAGCGCATCAAGCGATGAATACCAGTACCGAGTCTGCCCGTGAAACTATCGACACTGCGTCCAAAGTAGGCAGTGCGCTCGATAAAATTCGCGCTAATATCGGCATCATCAATGACATGAACCATCAAATTGCCACGGCTTCGCATCAACAAAGTTCGGTCGCCAATGAAGTGAGCAAAAATATCACAGCGATTCACGGCTTGTCGGAAAATGTAGCGGAAAATGCGCAAGTGGTTAATCACAGCGGCAGCCAACTGATTAATGAAACCAGTGAGCTGAAAAAACAAATCGATACATTTAAAGTGTAAAGCGATAGAGACATTTTAAAAAATGCGAGCCAGTAAAAGGCTCGCTTTTTTTATTTTTCCGAATTGTTGCGGGTCACCAAAAATTCCAGCCCAACCCCCGGATCTTCTTCGCCGCTGATCGACACATATTTCGGGCTGGCGGCTTTGCTCGCTTTGTGCTCCAGTACCAGATCCTGGTCGACAGGATAAATATGATCGGTAGCAGGAATCATGTGGCCGTCATTGATAGGAGTGCTGGCGGCCGGTGTGTCTGGTTTATCCACGCCATTTGTAGATACCGCAAACTCCAGCGGCTTCACTTTCGCCCCGCGCCTGTCTGCATAAATACGGGTAAATTCGGCGCCGAACAATAAAATTAATCCCGCATAAGAAACCCACAACATAATTAAAATGACAGTGCCTGCTGCGCCATAAGCGGAGGCAGGATTGCTATGGCCGAAGTAAAGTCCGAGTGCGAATTTAGCGAGTACAAATAGAAGGGCAGTGACCAGTGCCCCGATCCATACATCGCGCCAGGGCACTTCTGCATCGGGAAGAAATTTGAAGATGGCGGCGAATAAAAAGGTGATTACGCCAAGCGATAAGGAGATGTCGAGAAACCGAAATACAATGTTAAATGTTTCGGAAAAATAAAACGCGACCCAATCGCTGAGTACCGCAAGTATCGCGGACAAGATCAAGGATACAAGTAATAAAAAGCCGACGGCCAGAATGAGCCCAAATGAAAACAATCGATCCATGACCATTTTCAACATTTTACGTTTTGGTTCAGGTTTTACTTCCCAAATTAAATTTAACGTTTGTTGCAACTGGTAAAAAACACCGGTGGCACCAAAAATAAGTGTGCCTATACCCACCAGCGACGCAAACGTAAAATCCTGATGCACGCTCGCATTCGCAATAATGGCTTCAATGTCTTTCGCGGTATTGCCACCAATCATTCCTTCTATTTCTGAACTGATGCGGCGTGTCACCGCCTCTTCGCCGTAAAAATAGCCCGCCAGATTGATAATAATTACCAGCAGCCCCGGCAGGGAAAAAATCGTGTAGAAAGCGATGACCGCGGTGCTGCGAAACGGCTCCCTATCCGACCACTGATTAAACGTATCGCGAAAAATGAGTGCTAAATTTTTGGTCTGTTCGAACAGCTTCATTTTTAGTTCCTTTTACGATAAAAACCACATAAGAAACTGTAGGTGATTTTTGCTCTATGTATCCGTTGGTTTATTCACATACAGCCAGACTAAATGGTGGGAGTATACGAAACCCCCAGATGAACTTTCGACACCAAATATTGACAAAAATTAGTGATGTTGCGATTTTCGAGCCTTCATTGTGACTAATAGGTTGGCGCACGAAGATGCGGTTCATGATCAAATAGATGCCATTATCGCGCCATGCGGGTGGGATGCCCCCGGATTTTTTTATCCCATAGCGAGATCCTTTAGTTATTTAAATAACCTTGTGAGACAGGAATCCCATGAAAACTGCAATTGTCGTTTTACTTTGTTTGTGTTTAATGCCTTATCTTATGGCCTTCATTTCAAGTTATTACCGCCGTAAACAATTAGGGACGATCGATAACCACCAGCCACGTGAACAGAATGCAAGGTTGCATGGTGCGGGCGCGCGCGCCGTTGCGGCCCAACAGAATTGTTGGGAGGCGTTGATCATTTATAGCGCTGCATTACTCGCGGTAGTGGCCTCCAATCTTGAGGTGAAATATTTAGCAGAAGCCGCTCTTATCGTTTTGCTTGGGCGAGTGCTCCACGCTATTTTCTATCTGGCAGACCTGGATAAGTTGCGAAGTTTATCGTTTGTTATTGCAATCGCTCCCAGCTTTTATTTGTTCTACGTTGTTTTAAGTGTTTTTTAGAAAAATTTTTCCATTATTTTAATTAAACGTTTTATTTAAACGGCAGCGCCAAACAGGCTTGCTCGACGTACTGATGAATTTGCTCGGCTTCATTCTGCAGAAATCGCTCAATCGCACTGCGAAATCCCGGCTCCTGAATCCAATGATTGGAGTAGGTGATGATGGGCTCGAAGCCGCGTGCAATTTTATGCTCGCCTTGTGCGCCGCCATCAAAATGTTCCAGATGATTGGCGATGGCATAGTCAATCCCCTGGTAGTAACAGGTCTCGAAATGCAAGAATTGGTATTCTTCAAAACATCCCCAATAGCGACCGTATAACGTTTTATCGTCGCGCAAGAAAAGTGACGCGGCGATCACTTGCGGTGTGCCGGTTGCATCCTTGCGCAACGCATTGATGAGCACCAGATTTTCGCGCAGGTTAGCGCCGAGTTGCTGAAAAAAATCAGCGCTTAAGTAGCCGCCGTGGCCGCTGCGTTTTAAATAGGTGTTGCGATAGAGCGCATAAAATATTTCCCAATCCTCGCTGTTCAACGTAGCAGCTGTTTTTACTTCAAATACAAATCCTTGTTCCATCACCTGGCGGCGTTCCTTGAGGATATTTTTGCGTTTACGCGAAGTCATCCGGGCGAGGAAATCATCGAAGTTTTTATAGTCGCGATTAAACCAGTGAAATTGGCAACCGAGCCGTTGAGCGATATTCAGGCCGCGCAAATGCGCACTCTGGATGGGTTCCGGAAACAGGCAGTGCCAGCTGGAAAGTTCTTCGGTAATACACAGGGTGGTCAATGCCTGCGCGATAAAATGAACCAGTTCAGGCGTATAGGCGTCCTGCCGGCAAAGCACACGCGGGCCCACGCAGGGTGTAAAAGGAATAGCGCTGATCCACTTGGGATAATAGGTCTGTCCGTGGCGACGATAGGCATCGGCCCAGCTCCAATCGAAAACGTATTCGCCGTAGGAATGGCTTTTGATATAACCGGGTAATGCGGCATGCAGTTGGCCATCGAGCATGATCAGCAAGTGTTTTGCTTGCCAGCCGGTGTTGATATCGGTGCAGCCACTGTCTTCCAGTGCGGCGAGAAATTCGTGGCGCACAAAAGGGTAGTGGGGCGGGCAGAGGCCATTCCACTGCGCGGCATCAATCTGGTGGATAGAATCGATAAAGTGAACCTGCACTGGCTGTTCCTCAAAACCGGCTATAGCGCTTTTATCTGGTATAGGGTTTTATCGTTTAACAAGGTCTTCGGAAGGGTGTTTTATAAACGTAAAGTTTCGCAACTGCAAAGCCATGCGCTAGGAATTGTCATTCGGACTACAGTAGAATCCCGTCATCTTGATAATTTCTGGTCCTTCAATGCCATCGTCTGAACCCGACCCGAGGCCGTCCGCCTTGCGTCATTCCAGTGTCAGTTTATCTTCTCTGCTGTTGGCCTTTGCCGCGAACTTCACCGCTGAACGGGTGCGGGTGCGCGACATTACCGAGTCCCTCGGCCAGCGTTCCTTCGGTTTTATCCTGCTGATTTTTGCTTTGCCCAATTCCCTGCCAATCCTCGGTATTCCCGGCGTATCGACTATTACCGGCCTGCCGATGTTATTCGTCGCCGTGCAGATGGCACTGGGCCACAACCGCGTGTATCTACCCCGCTGGATTGCCGATAGCTCCATTGCCACTGCCGATTTCCAGCGTCTGGTTAACAAGGTTGTGCCCTGGTTCCGGCGCATCGAAAAGCTGATGCGCCCGCGTATCCTGTTCCTCAGCCAGGGGAGCGCAGAACGGTGGTTGGGCGCATTCTGCGTACTCCTGGCGTTCCTGCTGGCGCTGCCAATCCCCTTGGGCAATCTGTTGCCTGCATTGGGAATCCTGTTTATCGCGCTCGGCTTGATTGAGAGCGATGGCGTATGCGTGCTGGTAGGGATTGCGATTGGCATAGCCGCCTGGGTATTTTTGAGCGGCTTGATATGGGTGGCGGTGCAGACCGTGCTCACCATGCTCGACAAAATGGTTTGATGAGGACGTATCGTGGAATGGATGGCTGATCCCGGTGCCTGGTTAGGGTTATTGACCCTGATAGTGCTGGAGATTGTATTGGGGATCGATAACCTCATCTTCATCGCTATTTTGGCTAACAAGCTTCCGCCCCATCAACGCGATAAAGCGCGCGTGATCGGCCTGAGCCTGGCATTGTTAATGCGTTTGGGGCTGCTCGCCGGTATCTCCTGGCTGGTCACCTTAACCGAACCGCTGTTTAGCCTGTTCGATAAAAGCCTCTCGGGACGCGACCTTATCCTGCTGCTCGGCGGTATTTTCCTGCTGTTTAAAGCCACAGTTGAAGTGCACGAACGCCTTGAAGGCAAGTCGCAGATGCCCCGCAATACGCAGGTTCACGCCGCATTCTGGGCAGTAGTTGCACAAATTATCGTGCTGGACGCGGTTTTCTCGCTCGATGCCGTAATTACCGCGGTGGGGATGGTCGATCATCTTGAGGTGATGATGATCGCCGTGATCATTGCCATGGTGGTGATGATTGTGGCCAGCAAGGCACTGACCGATTTTGTGAATCGCCATCCTACTGTGGTGATGCTCTGCCTTGGCTTCTTGCTGATGATCGGCTTTAGCCTGGTCGCCGAGGGCGCCGGTTTTGAAATCCCCAAAGGCTATCTCTATGGTGCCATTGCGTTCTCGGTGTTGATTGAAGTCTTTAACCAATTGGCGCGCTCCAACCGCACTCGCCACTTGATCGGCGAGCGCCCGCTGCGCGACCGGACTGCTGAGGCGGTGCTTAAGTTGCTGGGCGGCCGCAGTGATGCGGATGAAGTTGGCGATGATATCGCCGGCATGACCGCGACTCCGGCGAACGAGGAGCTGGCGTTCGAGCACAGTGAGCGCACCATGATCCGCAGCGTGTTGCAGCTATCCGAACGCCCGGTGCAATCGCTGATGACCCCGCGTCCGGATATTGTCTGGGTCGATGCCAATGCGACGCCGGCCGAACTCCTGGACATCCTCAAATCCACCCCGCAAACCCGTCTACTGGTGGCGCGCGACGAGCTGGATAACCTGCTGGGCGTGGTGCAAAGCCGCGACCTGCTCACGGCGGCGCTCGACAACCAACCGCTTGATCTCGCCAAGCTCGCGCTTTCGCCGCTCGCGGTTCCCGAAGGCACCAGCGCGCTTAAGGTGTTGGAGATGCTGCGGCAAGAGACACTGCCGCTGGCGATCGTGATCGATGAATACGGCAGCATCAGGGGCGTGGTGACGACGGGAGATCTTCTGGCGGCCATCGCCGGTGAATTGGCTGATACCTACGATGAACCGCTCGCGACCCAAACCAGCGATGGTTGGTTGCTCGATGGCAGTATTCCATTAGAGCAAGTTGACGAGTTGCTCGATACCAAATTGCCGCGCGGCGACGGAGACTTTTTCACTCTGGCGGGATTGTTGCTTGAACAGCTGCAGCACGTACCGGTTGCGGGTGAGGATATAAGGCTCGCTGGTTATCAATTCCAGATTGAAACCATGGACGGTCGCCGCATCCTGCAAGTACGTGCGACCCGGTTGCCGGAGGATCCGGGTAGCACTCAAATTGGTTATTAACGAGAACTGCCGCACCCTCCTCATGACAACTTCAACCCATAATGCGCGCGCAAAAATCCAGACGCCACTATGTTCAGGATTTATTCATCCGCGCGCACTAGCATCACCCCGGAAGACCTTACTGGAGATTAACAATTATGAAAAATTCAATTAAAAAAATCAGTTTTGCAATTGCGGCTGTGAGTCTGTTTGGCAGCGCCGGCGCTATGGCGAACAGTGCCATTAGCTACAACTATGGCAGCATCCAGTATATCGAGCAGGATGTAGATGATTACGATTGCAACCAGGATGGTTTGCGCGTGGGCGGCAGTGTCGAATTGAATGATGAATTCTTCGCGCTGGGCTCATACAGCGACGTCAATGGCGGCCGCTGTGGTTCGGAAAACCTCGCCGTAGGCTTGGGTTACCGCACCCTGTTTGGTGCTGACTCCAGCATCTACGGCGCGCTGAGCCTGGAGAACACCTCTGTTGATCACGGTGAAAGTGATTCAGGTGTAATTGCAGCGGTAGGTTTGCGCGGATTCGTCGCCAACAATACCGAACTCAAAGTAGAAGTTGCGCATCACACGGCGTTTGATGGCAATACCGTATTAAGCGGTGGTGTTGCCTATTGGTTCCTGCCAAATTTGTCTGCGACTGCGGATGCTGGCCTGGGCTCTGAAGCCTCGGAAATCGCATTGGGTTTGCGTTTGGGCTTCTAATCAGGCGCTCTACTATTGCATAGGCAACATGCATAAAAAAGCCGACCCCTTTGTTGATGCGGGGTCGGCTTTTTTATTAGCGGTATCTATGGTTGGCCACGATTGCGGCGGTGAAAATTATTGGCTCGCTGCTTCCAGCTCTTCACTCACCATCAACCACTCTTCTTCCGTTTCTTCCAGTTGGCTTTGCAAAGTTGCCTGCTCTTGCAATAGCGGTTGCAGCGTATTTTTATTTTTGTCCTCGTAGATGCCGGGATCACCTAATTTGGCTTCTATTTCGCCCAGGCGCGTTTGTAATTTTTCCATTTTTGTTTCCAACGATTTCAATTTGTTGGTCAATGGTTTTAGTTGCGCGCGCGCCGCGGCCGATTGTTGGCGCTGGGCTTTTTTGTCGATTCTATTGTCGTTATCGCCAACGGGAGCGGTTTCTTTTTCTGCCGTAGCCGCATTGGTTTTTTGTTGTTGCATCCACTTGTAATAGTCTTCCAGATCGCCGTCGAATTCTTCGACTTTGCCATCGGCGACCAATAAAAATTCATTCACTGTGTTGCGCAACAAATGGCGATCATGCGACACCACGATCACTGCACCCTCGAATTCCTGTAGCGCCATGGTGAGCGCATGGCGCATTTCCAGATCTAGGTGGTTGGTGGGTTCGTCAAGCAATAGCACGTTGGGTTTTTCCCACGCGATAATCGCCAATGCCAGGCGCGCTTTTTCACCGCCGGAAAAATGGGTGATAGGTTCAAACGCGCGATCGCCGTGAAAATCAAAACTGCCGAGGAAATCGCGGATTTCCTGCTCGCGCGCTGTAGGTGATAAACGCTGGATATGCAGTGCGGCGGAGGCGTTGATATCCAGCGCTTCAAGCTGATGCTGCGCAAAATAGCCGAGCTTGAAATGTTCGCCATTGGTGCGATCACCGCCGAGTAGCGGCAGCGAACCCGCAAGGGTTTTCACCAAACTGGATTTGCCCGCGCCATTGGGTCCAAGCAGGCCAATGCGGGTTTCCGCGCGAATGGCGAGTTCGACATTATTGAGAATGACTTTGCTGTTGCCACCGCTGCCATAACCAATGGTGCCGCGCGCGATATGCACCAGCGGCACTGACATTTTGTCATGGCATTGGAAGGTGAAGGTAAACGGCGAATCTATGTGTGCGGGCGCGATTTTTTCCATGCGCTCCAATTCTTTAATACGGCTCTGCGCCTGACGGGCTTTAGTGGCTTGCGCGCGGAAGCGGCGAATATAACTTTCAACATGCGCAATGCGCGCTTGTTGTTTTTCATAGCTCACTTGCTGCTGTGCAAGTTTTTCGGCGCGCTGGCGTTCGTAAGCGGAATAGTTACCGCTATAGTTATCGAGTTTTTGCCGCTCGATGCAAACGATGCGATCGACAATATTGTCGAGGAAGTCGCGGTCATGGGAAATAATAATCAAGGTGCCGGGATAGCGCTTCAGCCACTCTTCGAGCCACAGGGTCGCATCCAGATCAAGATGGTTGGTCGGTTCATCGAGCAGCAATAAATCCGATGGACACATCAGTGCTTGCGCAAGGTTCAAACGTATGCGCCAGCCGCCGGAAAAATCGGAGACCGGGCGCTTGTCATCGCCCGGCGCGAAGCCCAAACCATTCAACAATTGCTGCGCGCGCGAGGGCGCGGTGTAGGCGTGGATATTTTCCATATCGCTATACAAGTGCGCGAGCTTTTCGCCGTTGTGTTCCGGATCGCTATTAGCCAGCGCAATTTCCTGCTCCAGGCGGCGCAACTCACTATCGCCATCGAGCACATAATCCAGCGCGCTGCGGCTGGTGTGCCCGACCTCTTGCGCCATATGCGCCACGCGCCATTGTTTGGGAATGTCGAGCGTGCCGGTATCGCTGTGCAATTGGCCCAGCAATAATTGGAACAGGGTGGATTTGCCCGTGCCATTGGCGCCGATCAAACCGACTTTTTGGCCCGGATAAATAGTGAGGTCGGCGCTATCCAATAAGAATTTAGTGCCGCGCTGTACGGAGATGTTTTGTAATTGAATCATGGCGCGCATTCTAGCAGACTTGCCCCAAACCCCCGCTAGCGGATTTTGTTATGCCATCTGTATCGCCCGATAATCATCCACGCCTGTGGGATTTTTCCCTGGCCTATTACGCACGCACCGGCGTCGCCGAGGCGTGTTTGCGCTTGCAGGATGAACAAGGAGTCAATGTCAATCTGCTGCTCTGGTGTATGTGGTTGGAAAAGTGCGGATGGGAATTGGATGCCGCGCGATTGCGTGCGGCGCAGAAACATATTCATGCGTGGGATGAACATTATGTGGTTCCTCTGCGCCATCTGCGACGCAGGATGAAGGCAGAGTATGGCGTGGCAGATCGCGGTATTGAAGACGTGCGCGAGCAAATCAAGCAGGCCGAGTTGCTCGCTGAAAAACAATTACAAACCCGGCTGGAAACAGAAACCCAAACATGGCCGCGCGCCGAAATTCAACAATCAGTACCGGGCGCTAATTTGCGCCTTTACTTGCAGCAATTTAATCTCACAGAAACCCTTATGGCCCAGCTACTGGAATTACTGGAAGGCGCACCGGCTTCAATGGTGAAGCATGACACTTAGCTGATCGACAACTTCAGTCCAATCAGAATCCTGACGCAAGCTATCTTTGATAAATTGACGTTGTGCCGGATTCCAAAATGTTGCTGATTGCAACGCAACATCTTCTGGCAAATGGTGATGTTTAATAAAACGCGCGATTGCCAGATTACTGGATTTCAAACCCAATTGTTCAAAGAGTTGCGGCATTGCGTAAGTCGACATTTGCATGATGATGGCTCCTCTAGTGTGCACAAATTATGTGTACTTAAGTCGCATTAACCAGTTGGAGTATGAGGGAGATCGCGGCAGAGCGAATGATTCTTTTGTTATTAAAAAAGGGTGCCATTGGCACCCTTTTTTATGTAAATAAAACTATATGGATATTTCGCGACTTAACTCAATGCACCCTGGTCATCGTCAAATGGCAGGGCGGCGGGCGCTGGTGATTCAACATTGATTTCAGTGGCCGGAGCCTCAACGACTGTCGGCGCGGGCGCTACAATCGGTGTCTCAATGGAAGGGGTTTCAACTACAGCTCGCTCGCTTGCAATTACCGCTGTTTCCGCCACAGGCGCTGATGCCGGAGCGCTGCTTTCACTTGTCGCTGCTGCTGGTTTGGCCGGTGCTTTTGTTACTGATGCTTTTGGAGCAGCAGGTTTTTTCGGCGCTGCTTTCTTGGGTGCTGATTTTTTTGGAGCGGATTGTTCTGCTGCTGCAGGTTGAGCAGGTTCGGTTGTCGCCGGCTTGGCTTTCACAGGTTTAGCTGCCGGTTTAACTTTTTTCACATCAGCAGGTTTAGCATCAACAGTTGCTGCGGTCTTTGCTGCAGCTGTGGCTGTTTTTTTCTTTGCGACTTTTTTGTCGGCTACTTTTTTGGATTCTTTATCCGTTTTAGGGCTGGCTACTGCGGTTTTGGCAGACTGTTGTTTTGTCGTTTGATCTGCTTTTTTATCTTTACTCGCTTTTTTCGTTTTACTATTGCCTTTGTTTTTACCTTTGAGCTGTGCCGCAACTTCTTTCGCAATTTCTTTGCTTGCGGCCTGCGCAGATTTTAATCCGGCCAAAATTGTTTGTGCGCCCGCGACGGCTTTGGTCTGCGCGGCTAAATCTTTTTTGGCTTGGCTCAAGCGCGCTTTTGCAGCGGGAGTTTTGCTTTCTTTTGCAGCCAGATCGGCAACCTTTTTCTTGAGACCGCCCAGTGTTTTATTTTCCGCAGCAACTGCTTTTTCTGCAGCGGCGAGTTCTTGTGCGCGCGCTTTATCCAGTGCAGCACTGAGTTTGGCGATTTCTTGTTCCAATTCAGCGATTGAATTTTTTGGAGTTTTTGGGGCGGCCATAAAAAATACCTGTGTGAAAAAGCGTTAGAAAAAAAACAGTGAGAAACCCGGCAACCTGTCGTTGCAATTCGGACGAATTGTAGCTGTGCGCTACCGAAAAGTGTATGCCCCGGTGCACGCAAGCGCAGCAGTGTTTTATCCATAAATGTGTTTGGATGGCAAAGCATGGCGCGCGTGAACTTTGTGGAAACCCGACGGTCTGAAATCGTCTCGATACGAATGGGGGCCGGCGCCCCGATACAAATGGGCGGCAGCACACACTTTGGTTGGCTGTTTAGCCGCGGTCGGCGCTAAAAACGCGCACATTTGACCGGAGTTGGTATACCATTGCCGCCTGCTCTGGCGCCGCAGTATATAAGGTGTCGGCTGGGACCAAGCGAGCGGCACGCTTGCTTCACACAGACAACGATTACAAATCAATGATTACTAATAAGGTGCATTATGTTTAACAAACGTTTATTGGTTGTTGGCCTGATGGCTGCTACTGCGGGCTTGATTGGCTGCAAAGAAGAAGCAAAACCGGTTGATGACAGCGCAAAGTTGACCACTCTGGAACAAAAAGCCAACTACATCATTGGTCAAAATCTGGGTAAAAACCTGCAAAACGGCGGCTTGGCGATTGAGCCAGATTCATTGGCGCTGGCACTGACTGATGTACGCGATGGCAAAGATTCGCGCATCAGCGAAGAAGACATGCAGAAGATCATGCAAGAAGTTCAGCAAAAAGCGATGGCTAAGCAAGAAGAAGAACAAAAGAAGCTGAGCGAAACCAACATTGCTGAAGGCAAAAAATTCCTTGAAGAAAACAAGGCTAAAGAAGGTGTAACTACTACCGAAAGCGGCCTGCAATACAAAGTAATTACCGAAGGTAAAGGCGCCAAGCCAAAAGCGACTGACACTGTGACTGTTCACTATGTTGGCAAGCTGATCAATGGCACTGAATTTGACAGCTCTGTTAAAAATGGCCAACCAGCAACTTTCCCTCTGGACGGTGTAATTCCAGGTTGGACTGAAGCTCTGCAATTGATGCCACAAGGCTCCAAGTGGGAAATCGTAATCCCATCAGAGTTGGCTTATGGTGCTGGCGGTCAAGGCCCAATCCCACCATCATCAACTTTGATTTTCGAAGTTGAATTGCTGGAAATCAAAGCGCCTGAAGCTGCTCCTGAAGCGAAATAAGATTTTCCAATCTTAGGCCAATAAAAAACCCGCTCTTGAGCGGGTTTTTTATTTTTGTCGTATTTGATGTGGCGCGATCAGCTAACCAAATCTTTGTGCGATGTATGCAGCACGGAGACCAAGCGATCTTCTGTGCTGAAGCGCACTTCAAGTACTTCACCTAAATGGGAGAGGTCGGCGGTTAGCGCACCCAAGTCATCGGTTTCCAAATACTTATCGTTGAAATCCAATAATTTTTCGGTGGTGCTATCGATGGTGTCATAGAGCTTGCTGGCTTCTTGCAATGCTTCAGCATCATCAAACTCGCGTCCTTCCTTAATCAACTGATCGTAGACTTCGAAGTGGCCGGCTGACACATAGTCCACGAGGATCTGGCAAAAGCTGCGCAATTTCTCGCCGCGTTGCAAGTCGCTTAAGTCTTGGTCCAAGCCGCTGAGCGCGCAATATTGAACCAGCATCGCCTGACGTTCTTCCAACCAGCGATCGATAATTTCGCTCACGCCACCCCAGCGTTCTTTGGCACTTTTGCAGTTCTCTAACATCAGGTCATCCTATGCGTTGTTCTAGGCAGTCTGTTTTACATGAGGCGCACGCTGGGCCCCAGGGCGATTCAAACAGACCGCTGTTGATTTGGAGTTTGCCACAATAGGCCATCTTATCGGTGAGGGCAAGACACCTAAGCCAGTTTGTCCTGCTTGCGAATCAGTTGGTATAAATTCACGCCAGCCAAACCAATAAACGCAATTAAAGTCCATGCCGCGAGGCTCAAACCAAGGATTTTATCGACGTGGGCGCAATTGCCATCGCCTTGTAACAAAAGCTTAAGCGCTTCCATAAACGGAAACACCTCGAACATATACGCGAGGCCAGGACCGCACGCGGGAACCTGGTCCGCGGGCAAGCTTTGCAACCAGAGTTGGCGGCCAGCAAAACAGGCGCCCAACAAAGGGCTGATAATACCCAGCACGGCATAGACGCGGCGACCGCCAGTCGCCGGATTGTGAATTGCTGCCACTAGCGCGATCAAGCCCGTGAGGACGACAAAACCGCGCTGGGTGATACACAGTGAACATGGGATCATTTTCATCACATGTTCCATATAGGCGGCGGCGAGCATCATCAGGGTGCAGGTGATAAAGATAAGGAAATTGGTGTTGCGAACGCTGGGGATCATAGTAAATCCTTAAAGGTAAATACTGCTTATTGTTTGGGGTATGTTTCCGGTGCGACCAGTGGATTATGGTAAGCAAAAAGCCCGTATCTGAGCCAGTCATTTCCGGTGTTGTTTATGTGCGCCACGGCGTAAAAAGCCCTGCGTAGCATGGGTTGAATAGTCTATGCTTTGGGGCAGCGTGTTGATTGCGTCAATTGGAGCGCGGAATAGCGCGCAAGTTCAGAAGTGTGGAGCGAGTATGAAAGTGGCTGTTAAATTTTGGGTGGCAATTCTGGGTTCGATGCTGGCACTGCCAGTGCTAGCCAGCGGTGGTGGTGGACCTAAGGTGGCAGAGGGCGTGAATTATATTCCGCTGACTCCTCCGCTGGTGGTGAATTACGGCGGGCCGGGAAAGGCGCGGTTTATTAAAGCTGAATTGTCGATTCGCACTGAAACCGGTGAGGATGCTACCGAAGTTATGCATCACCTTCCGTTAATTCGCGATCGTTTGGTGAGCATCCTGAGTGCGCAAACAGAAGATTCCATCAGCACGGCGGAAGGCAAAGAGTATTTGCGTGCCTTCGCACTGGCAGAAATTAATAAAGCTTTGTTAAAGGTGGAAGGGCACGATGTAGAAGGGCATGGTGCTGATGAACACGATGATAAACACAGCAAATCGGCTGCTAAACCCGCGGCAGGCGAAAAAGTCGCCGATGAAAAACATGATCCGGCAACAGGGAAAGCCGATGCTCATAAACCTGATGAAACCTCCACACCATCCATTGCGGATATCAAACCGGTAAAGGGACCGGCATCGGATTTATTTTTCAATAATTTTGTGGTGCAAAAATAATCGCGCAGTTCAGCCGCCGCTTATTATGAGTGGCGGCTCTATCTTGGATTCGCAAAAACTTCCTCACCAACGTAATTCGTCATTACACTGCTTCGCAACTACAGCCGCGATATTGGCGGTAGTAATTTTCCAGATACTGATCGAAATCCACTTGCTGCCGTGTTTCCAATTGGTGTTGCGCGTGCAGCGATTGTTCGCTCATCTGCGCAAACTCCACCTGCTTTTCTTGGCTCAGTTGATGGGTAGAAAAATATTGGCGATGTTGTTCCGCGAGCGCGAGCGTGTGCGCGTAAAAACTTTGTTTGGCGCTGGTCATATCGCGCAGTACGCGCGCTGAGGGAGTCAATTCAGGATTATCAATTTTGGCAAATTGTTGTGCGATTGCCTGGCGATAAGCATCGCCACCTTTGGCCTGGTCCAGCAACCCGGCGCAGCTGCTACTGCCTTGCAAAATTTCTTTCGCCCAACTGCGCATAGACACACTCTCGTTGCCACGCAGCAATTCGAGTTCAGGATCGCGGCCGCTATTGACGATGCGCTTCTGGTTTTCCTGCCCTTGGTAAAATTCGGGCTCATCCTTTTGAGGGCTATCACTTAATAAGCAGTAAAGTAAAAACGCATCCATCACCTGCATCTGTTCGATGGTGATGCCGAGCGGCTCGTAGGGATTTAAATCGACGCAGCGCACTTCGACATATTCCACGCCGCGCAAACGCAGTGCTTGCAATGCAGTTTCGCCGCGCTCAGTGGTGCGCTTGGGGCGGATGCTTGAATAAAATTCGTTTTCGATTTGCAACAAACTGCTATTGAGTTGCTGGTAATTCCCTTCACTGTCTTTAACGCCGATTTGCTCATACGCGGGATGGCTTTGGGTGATGGCGCCACACAGGGTTTTCAAATAATCATTGAGGTTGTTGTAGTCCACCACCAGGGATTTTTGCGCATCACTTTGATAACCCAAATCGCCCATGCGTAGCGAGGTCGCATAAGGCAAGTACATGGTCTGTTCGGCGGCGGGGAAGGGCTGCAATTTGTGCGCGCGATTTTGAACGAAACACGAACACACCGCAGGTGAAGCACCAAACAAATAAATCAGCAGCCAAAAATTGCGGCGGAAATTGCGGATCAACCCGAAATAGCGCTCGGTTTTAAAATCTTGCAGGCTTTGCTGGTCGCCCGCCTGTGCTTGCAGTGCACGCCAAAAATCATCGGGCAGACTGAAATTGTAATGAATGCCGGCGATGGTTTGCATGGAGCGGCCATAGCGATGGCCGAGTCCGACGCGATAAACCGTCTTCATCTTGCCGCTATTGGAGCTGCCATAGCGGGCCACCGGGATTTCCGCATCGCTGCCGAGGATGCAGGGCATACTCGCGGGCCAAAGGCGCTCGTCATTGTGGGCGAGCTGTTGGTAGGTAAAGCGATGTATGTCATCCAGCTGTTCGAGCAGGTGCTCAACATCGGCGAAGGGCTCGGTGATAAATTCGAGCAGGGCTTCGCTGTAGTCAGTGGTGATATGTGGATGGGTCAGTGCCGAGCCCAAGGCGCTCGGGTGATCGGTTTGTGCCAGAGTGCCCTGCGGGGTCACGCGCAAACTTTCTTTTTCCAAGCCGCGCAGGATGCCGCGCAGGCTGGCGTTGTTCGCCGGTTCGGCAAAGGTGGCGATTAATTCGCGCGATAAACCTTGAGATACAGACACTTCAAGTTCCTTTAGCTAAAAAGCGAGCGATAGGCGGGCGATAAAGCGTTTCGGTGGCCGCCGCGCGGCCGTTGGCGCCGGGTAAGTTTAGGACAGGTCGGACTCGGGTGCCTTTGCTGCAGGCTCATCGTTTGCCTCGGGCGCATCCAGGGCATCAAATAAATTTTTGCCCGCTTTGGGGAGTGGTTCGGGCAACAGTTCAGGGTCGATCACCGGCAGACCTTTCTCGTTGGCGCTGCAACTCAGCACTTTGATCCGCTGTTTATAGTCTTTTGAACTGGTTTCAAACATCTGGTTGATGGCTTCATCTTTATGCGCGGTTTTGAACAGGGCCGCCAGATCGCGCCCATCCAGCCAGTTGTTCTGGCGACCAAGAAAGAGTTTGTCCTGGTTTTGCAGGATAAAAAGTTCACTCATAAACCGAGTCCCGATTACCTAATACAGTGTAGGCGCGAATGTGGGGGTGAAGGCCGCTAACTTCAAGGGGCCGGCACCCCTCTCTGGGTCAGTCGATATTGTCAGCCAAAGCCGCAGGCGTTTTGGCAATGCCTATTTGTTGCACATCGTAACCGGATGGCGTTTGATAAATGCGCAGGCCAAATTCCGGAATGATTGCAAAAATATGATCAAAAATATCGGATTGAATTGACTCGTAATTCGCCCAACGGGTGTCATTGGTAAAAGCGTAAATTTCCAACGGAATGCCGTGGGCTTCAGGGGAGAGTTGGCGAACTATCTGGGTCATATCCGGATGAATGGATTTATGTTGTTGCAAATACATTCTGAGGTAGGCGCGGAAGGTACCTAAATTTGTCAGGCGGCGGCCGTTGACTGGCGAACTTAAATCCACCCCCGCTTGCTGATTATCGGCTTCGATTTCGGCAATTTTTTTCTCGATGTAATCACTTAAGAGCGCGGCGCGGCGCAAGCGAGTAATGTCGTCGGGCGACAAAAATTTCACGCTGGTTGCATCTATATGAATCGCGCGCTTGATGCGTCGCCCGCCCGATTCACTCATGCCGCGCCAATTTTTGAATGAATCGGAAATCAACGCATAAGCGGGAATGGTGGTAATGGTTTTATCCCAGTTGCGCACTTTGACGGTGGTCAGGCTAATATCGATCACATCGCCATCGGCGCCGAATTTTGGCATTTCCAGCCAGTCACCTTCCGCGAGCATATCATTGGCGGAGAGCTGGATCCCGGCGACAAAACCCATAATGGTATCTTTGAAAACGAGCGACAATACAGCGGTCATCGCACCCAAACCGCTGAGTAAAATAAGCGGCGATTTCCCGATTAAAATCGAAATAATTAAAATAATCGTAATCAGCGCGGCGATAAGTTTGATGCTCTGGAAAATACCGCGAATGGGAATATTGCGTTTAGAGCTGGCAGGCCTGAGGAAATCTTCCAGAAAATTTAATAATGCAAATAGCGATAACAAAAAATAAAACACGATCCATAGATAGGCGAGCGTTTGAAAGAAATCGGTAATTTCTTCATTCTTCGGCAACCAAATGCGTATTTGCACCAACAGCACCACCCCTTGAAAAAACAGAGCGAGACGGTTGAGCAATTTATGCTTAAAAAGCGCTAATCCCCAAGGCAGCTGGGATTTATTGGCGCCCTTTCTGAACGCGCGCAAAATGACCGAGTGCAGCAAAAAATGCAGCAGCAATGCGGTAAGTAGCACAATGCTCACCGCGAGCGAAACATAAATCCACTCGTTGTACTCCAGCCCGTGTGAATTCAACCAGTGCGTAAGTTGTGCCTTCAGTGTTTCTCCAAGCTTCATAAATAACCCTTCTGCCCTGGATCTGCTCAATAGTGATTAGACTAAGCTAAACGATTATCAAGCGTCGGACAATTCCTGCAGGGGAATTTGTTTATTGCCAGTGAGATATAAACGGAAGGCCCCCGCATTGTTGCGGGGGAATAGTGCAGGGTTTAAACCAGATAAATTATTGCATCACACCAGCATTGGCTTTTACCAAGGTACGTACATCATCCACCGTCGTTAAGGGCGTATAGGTGTAATGATCGCCCGGTGCCCAGGTCACCGGCCCAAGGAATGGCTTATTGGTTTTTTCCGCGGTGTTTTGCGCGTTGATCACTTCAGCCGCAGTTGCATTCAAATCCACTGCTGATCCATTAAGCCATGAACTTACATCGGTGAAGTATTGGCTCCATTCATCAAAGTTCGCCGAGAGCAATTGGGTAGCGGTTGCGCCCTGGATATCAAACGCATTGCGCTCGGAAAATGCCTTGCCATTAAATCCAAGCCCGATTACGTAAGTTGAATGGTAAGGGCGATCTTCCGTTGTGCGCTTCACTCCTTCGTAGAGGTTATTCAAAATATGCACCTGCCCGTTACGCACGCGCGGTGTGCGCTGGCCGGTGTATTGAAACCAGTTGCGATAAAAGGTAATGCGATATTCGCCATCGATGCTGTCGTTGGCGCCAATCAAGATCGATTTATCGTGGTTGGAAAATTTATTGTAAGAGAGCGTAATAAAGTCCGCGCCTTTTTTAATATCAACCAAGCCATCGTACATTTTGTAAAAGGCTTTGTTGGGGTTTACGCCATTAAAGTCAGCGCCATCGGTAAATTCGTTGTGGTCAACCCAAGCGCGGGTTGTGCCTTGCAACGTCAAACTATCCGGATCGGCATTGGATGGACAAAAATCTTTATCCACATAAGTACATTTGGAAAAGCTTTCATAAGCCCAACCTGTATCTTTGCCTGAAATAAAACGAATGTTGCGCACGATAATATTTTTGTACGCGCCCACGGTAATCCACACTGCATTGAGCGATGGCACCGCTCCGTTTTCTACAACGCCAATTAATGAAGTGTTATCGCGATTGATGCGCAGCTGGGTAAATCCGGTTGTATCCGTATTGGTCGCACCATCGATATAACCCTTCACATAAATTGTCCAGGGAATCGTTTTATTAGCGCCGCTGCTCGCCGTGGAAATACAGGCTTGCAAACTGCTCATCGAGGTTGCGGTACACACATTGCCACCTGCACCGCCGGTGGGCAGTCCATCGGCATGCACTGTACCCCAGCCAACCAGCCCATCACCGGCCGGCAAGGACGAATAACTCACACTGCTGGTGACACTACTGCTTGATGAATTGTTAGATGAACTCACGGAAGAAATTATTGAAGAGCGCGAAGAAGAAATTACACTCGAAATCGC
>DATIGS010000022.1:0-3575 GCA_035481425.1 Cellvibrio sp.
CACCTACGAAAAAGTGAAGCAACAATTGCCGACCCTCACCAACCTGGATGGCTTCCTCGCCGCCCAGCAAATGGGGATCACCCAATTGACCGTGGCTTACTGCAACGCATTGGTTGGCAATAGCGCCGCCGCGAACCCGGCGCGCGATGCCATGTTCCCCGGTTTTGATTTTGCGGCCGCGGCCAATATCGCCTTTAACAGCGACACCAAGCGCAGCCAGATTATCGAGCCGCTGCTCAGTCGCCTGCACGCCAATGAAGTGGCTAATGGCGCCAATCCGCACAGCAAACTCGATGGCCAGGCCGATCCGGAAGAAGTGCGCCTGGAGCTGAACCAGCTCATCGACAATATGACCAGTTGTGGCAGTGGCTGCGCCGCCGACCGCACCCTGACCACCGTCAAAGCCACTTGCGCCGCCACTCTGGGCAGCGCGGTGATGCTGTTGCAATAACCGGAGTAAAAGAACCATGGCCAAGTACAAAGCACCTTTACATCCGGATGCGCCTCTCTATTTGAACAACCATCGCCGCCCGGTTACGCGCCGTGAGCTGATTGCCCAAGGCTTTAAACTCGGCACCGGCACTTTGGTGGGCGGCTCACTGATGAGCATTCTCACCAATCCCGCTTATGGCGCAGAAGTTGAACTCTCTGCCGACATAGCCGCGGTGCGCAATGCTTGCGGGATTGCCGGCCAGGGTGCGGGCAAGATCCCGTTTATCTGTTTCGATCTGGCTGGCGGCGCCAACTTTGCGGGCTCCAATGTGCTGGTCGGCCAGCGCGGCGGCCAGCGCGATTTCCTCAGCGCTGCGGGCTATAGCAAACAGGGCTTACCCGCCGATATGGCACCCAGCGCCTCGACCGCCGCCACCCTGATCGACGAAAGCCTTGGCCTGCTATTCCATGCCGACTCGCAGTTGCTGGCGGGCATCAAATCCAAATTGCAGACCACCACCGCAACTAATATCAACGGCGCTGTGATCGCGGCGCGCTCGGAAAACGACACCGGCAATAACCCGCACAATCCCATGTACGGCATTTACAAAGCCGGTGCCGCAGGTTCGTTGGTAGATCTGATCGGCTCGCGCAATAGCGACTCGGGCGGCAACTCCATGGCGCCAGCCTCGCTAATCAACCTCGAAGTTCGCCCCACTAAAGTGGACAATCCGAACGATGTAACCGGCTTGGTAGATGTGGGCGATCTGGTGGATTTGATGAGCCAGGAAGATATAGTCAAAACCATGGAATCCATCTATCGCATCAGCGATGCCAAGCTCAATGCAATGGCAAGCCTCGGCACGACGCGCGATGCACAACTGAAAGAATTGCTGCGCTGCGGTTATGTGAAGAGTGCTGACCTGGCCGCGCGCTTCGGCAATCCCGCCGATATAGATCCGATTGCCGATGCCGATATAGTCGGCGCTAACGGCATCTTCTCGTTCGCGGAATTTGATGGCGATGGCGAGCTGCGTAAAACTGCCTCGGTGATGAAACTCGTCGTTAACGGCTACGCTGGCGCAGGCACCATCACCATGGGCGGCTACGACTATCACACCGGCGACCGCTCTACCGGCGAAATGCGCGACGAGCGCGCCGGCCGCTGCATCGGCGCCTGCCTCGAATACGCCGCGCGCAAAGGCATGCCGCTGATGATTTATGTATTCAGCGATGGCTCAGTCTTCAGCAACGGCATGATCGACGACTCCATGGCCGGGCGCGGCAAAGGCGTCTGGACCGGTGACGACCAACAAACTGCCTGCTCCTTCTTCCTCGTGTACAACCCCGGCGGCCGCCCGCAACTCATGGGCGCCAATGCGGACGAACAAGCACGCCACCAGCAAATTGGCTATATGCGCCCCAGTGGCGATGTCGAAACCGCCGGCAGCCCCGCCGCCAACAACGTCAACTTGCTGGTGGAAACCCTGGTACTCAACTACATGGCACTCCACGGCCAACAAGCCGACTTCGGCACCCTTTTCAAAGGCCACGGCCTCGGCTCCGCCGCCAGCATCGATAAACTGACGGCGTTCCAGCCGATTGTGACGGGGATGGTCGGCAGCTAGCTTTCCGGTTTAAAGTAGTTCTCCTATGAAGAGCTTGGCCGATACCTTGTGTATCGGCTTTTTTTTCTGCCTGCCTTATCGATACACAGCGCCACTCGGTTTTTTACCTATGACACACCCCAGCAGTCCATTTACCCGTCGCCATGTCCTTTTTGCCTGCGCCATCCTCTGCACCTTGTTGTGGGGAAGCTCCTACCCTGCGATCAAAAGTGGATATTCGTTACTGGGCATAGCGCGCGACAATATCCCCGCGCAAATGCTATTTGCTGGCTACAGGTTTTTACTCGCCGGGGCATTCTTATTGTTGTTCGCAAAACTGACCGGAAAATCACTCGCTATTGCCAGTGCAAAACACTGGCGGCAAGTGACCATACTGGGCCTAACGCAAACCACAGTGCAGTATGTATTTTTTTATATTGGCCTTGCCTACGCAACCGGGGTGAAGGCGTCGATTCTCAATGCAACGGGAACATTTTTCAGCGTATTACTCGCACACTTTATTTATCACAATGATCGATTGACTCAGCGCAAAGTGCTTGGTTGTTTGGTGGGATTTTTCGGCGTGATGATTGTTAACTTCAACAAAAGTCTGCTGGATTTTGATATGTCGCTACAAGGCGAAGGTTTTATTGTGATCGCAGCATTCACCCTCGCAGCCGCTTCGATTTATGGCAAACGAATTTCGCAGCACATGGATGTATTGATCATGACCGCATGGCAACTCACCCTGGGCGGCGCTGCATTAATGTTATTGGGCTGGGCAACGGGCGGAAGCCTGAATAACTTTGATTGGCAATCAACACTGTTGTTGATTTATCTCGCATTACTCTCCTCCGCCGCATTTGCGCTCTGGGGAACGCTCCTGAAATACAATCCGGTTGGCATGGTCACCATTTTCAATTTCCTGGTGCCCGTTTTCGGCGTGGCCTTATCGGCCATTTTCCTCGGTGAAACCATTATGGAGTGGAAATACCTCATCGCCTTGATGCTAGTGTGCGGCGGTATATTTCTGGTAACACGAATTCCCGACAAGCGATAAACAAAAAATGGTTGGCGATATTAACGGGGCCAAATTGGCAATTCACTGGCCTCATCATATTCAGGAAATACCACCAGATTAAATACTTCACCATCAAATACCCACGCCATAATCTGCAACTCATCGGCATAATAGCTTTTGCCATCCTGCTTAAAATCTTCATCCAAACGGAACTCAGGAAAAATACTTTCCAGTTCAGACTCACTAATTCCGATAATGGGTTTTGCATCCAGCAATGCGGAATTTGCCATTACCGTGATCGAGCTTAAGCGAAAATTATCCTCCGCCTGAAAAGACAACTCCAACCCATTATCAAACTCCCAAATTTCTTCCTCCGCCGTTTTATCCTTCCCGGCCGGAATACCCAACTTAACCTGCACTTCTCCTTGGGTCATTCCCAATCGAATACTATCAACACCTGTTTTTGGAATGATATTCATATAAACCTCATTAAAATTGGCAGCCTAAAAATCATC
>DATIGS010000023.1:0-8442 GCA_035481425.1 Cellvibrio sp.
GTGTCTTTTGTTCCCAGAGAAAAGGGACGAGCGCTAATGCGATCATCATGCCCCAATAAAAAATATAGGTATAAATTGCGGGAACTGTGTCGATTTCCAATTTCATTATGTGACTCCAGATCAGCGAAATTTTTAAATAAAACCGCGACTGAATAAAAAACAAGTTGTGCCGAACTCCGGCACAACTGTTTTTTTGCTCCTTGCGTGCATGACCACTCCCTGCAGCCTCAGGCTTTCCTGCCTTAAACTTTTTTAGAAGGTAAACTGGATATTTGCACTGGCAAAGTCGACATCCATATCTATATCGTCTGCTTGTAGTACATCAAATTCATCGCGAGAAATTTCGAAGTTAAAGCGCTCGTATTCCAATCGCAGGTCCAGATTTTCGGCCAACTGGAATTTCACACCGGCACCCCAAAAAGTTTCATCGCCGTCGTAGTCATCACTCAAGTCGCCTAAGGAAGTATCGAGAGAAGCATCTGCGTCCCACCATAGTTGGCCGCCCTTGGCGTAAATAGATACGGCTTCAGTGATAGGTGCTTCTAACAGCAATGCGAGGGCGCGGCCGTCTGCATCGAGGGAGGCGCCGTTGTTGCTCGCCTCATCGAAATCGATGTAAGCGGCTTCTACTCCTATGTATTCATTAAATTTTACTAATGCGAATACCTTTTTCGCCGCTTCATCTTCTTCAAAATCATCGTCCTTCATTTTTGTAAGACCATAACCTGCACCAATGGAAAATTCTGGCTGAAGACGCCAGCTGTCATTTTCTGCGGTGTTTTCCGATTGGGCGTAGGTTGGCAGGCTCACTGCGGATGAAATAATTGCTAATGACAACAAGGCTGATTTTTTGTTGAACATAATAGATTCTCCGTATCAAACAATTTAATGAGGCGCTATACGGATAGAGCAAGCGCTATGCCAATCAACAAAAAGTTCAGTTTTACTCGCGTAAACAGCAAATTTTTCAGTGATTTCAGTTTTTTTACGCGCAAAAAAATTCAGAAGTAATTTTCTGTTGGTCGTCCAACGGATGGTGATGCAGGTAAAGTTTACAAAAAAATGTCAGGAGGCAATGGGAACGTTAGTATTTTTATGGCAGGGCAAGTGTTGTTTGAGCCACTTGCCCGGATAAGGCTTTAGACGTGATAAAAGTTTATGCACGCTGAGCGAAAGATTTTTTTATGTTGTTTATTTAGTTTTGCGTAACAGCTTGTCGGTTGTTTCCAGCATGCTTGAATTAATATCTGCTACGCGCGTGCAGCCGGATAACGCCATGGCAACGCGCATTTCTTTGGCAAAAATTTCCAGGATCTCTTTCACCCCGCGTTTTTGACGCGCCGCCAGGGCATAGACCCAGGGGCGGCCAATCATCACCATTTTCGCCCCCAGCGCCAACGCGCGGACTACGTCCAGACCTGAGCGCACCCCGGAATCGAGGATCACGCTGAGGTCGTCGCCCACGCTATCGGCGATGCGCGGCAGGGCTTTAATGGAGGAGAGTGCACCATCTAACTGGCGGCCACCGTGGTTGGAGACGATCAACCCATCGCAGCCGATATTCCTGGCCTGGCGGGCATCATCGGCATCCAGGATTCCTTTGATAATGAAGTGGCCATCCCACTCGTCGCGGATGCGGTCGATATCCGCCCAGGTCACTGTGGGGTCAAAGTTGGCGCCGAGCCACGCCCAGAAATCATCGATACCCGCTTTCTCGCCCAATACCGGCACTATATTGCCCAGGCAATGGGGGCGACCGAGCAGGCCGACATCCCAGGCCCAATGGGGTTTGGTGAGCACTTGCCCGACGCGCGTGAGTTTGCGCTGCAACAGGCTGCCGCCCGATAGCCCCGAGCGCATGTCGCGGTAGCGGGTGGCTGGGACGGGCATGTCCACGGTGAAAAGGAGAGTATGGGTGCCCGCGGCTTTGGCGCGTGCCAGCATTTCACGCAGGAAACCGCGGTCGCGGATCATGTACAGCTGGAACCAGACCGGGTTCTTGACCCCGGCGCGCACCTCATCAATCGAGCAGGCTGACACGGTCGATAAACAAAAAGGTACGCCTGCCTCTTCTGCCGCTTGCGCGGCCTGAACTTCGCCGCGCCGCGCATTGAGCCCGGCGATGCCGACGGGCGATAAGCCCAACGGGAGGCTGAATGTCTGGCCGAACAAAGTAGTCTCGGTCGAGACCACGGAAATATCGCGCAATACCCGCTGGCGCAGCGCGATCTGTTGCAGGTCGAGTTGGTTATTGCGCAGGGTGGTTTCGCTGAAGGCGCCACCATCAATGTACTCAAATAAAAAGTGCGGTAAACGTTTGCGGGCGAGGGTACGGTAGTCGTCAATATTGGCGAGGATCATGGAGGTCAACCTGATAAAAAAGCTGTTATAGTTTGTTTGACTCTATGCTAGCATGTTTTATGCGCGAATCGCCTTTCACATATGAATGCTGTTCGCGGCATGCTTAAGTGCAGTTCTCCATCCTAATAATGACAACGAGATGCCCGCCCGAGGTTTGCGCCCGGGGTCATCCAGTGGAGTTTCAATGAATAATAACGATAGACCGGCAGGTCTTCTGCTGCCGTTAATCCTGATTATTAGCCTGTTCTTCTTATGGGGCATGGCCAATAACCTCAACGATATCCTTATTACCCAGTTTAAAAAGGTTTTTACCCTCTCGGACTTTAAGGCCGGGCTGGTGCAATCCGCGTTTTACACTGGCTATTTTGTGTTCTCGATTCCCGCTGCGCTCTGGATGAAACGCTTTGGCTACAAGGCTGCGGTGGTGTTTGGCCTGTTGCTCTATGCCGCGGGTGCCTTCCTGTTTTATCCCGCCGCCGCCGAGCGCGAATATGTGTTGTTCCTCGGCGCGTTGTTTGTGATCGCCAGCGGCCTCGCGTTTCTGGAAACCTCCGCCAATCCGCTGATCGTTGCCATGGGCGACCCGGCCAGCGCCGAACGCCGGCTCAACTTTGCCCAATCGTTTAATCCATTTGGCTGTATTGCCGGGATTCTGATCGGGCGCGAATTTATCCTCTCCGGCAATGAGCCGACATCGGCAGAACTGGCAGCGATGGATGCGCAGCAGCTGGAGCAGTTTTACCAGTTTGAATCCCATGCGGTGCAAGGGCCTTATCTGGTGATCGGGCTGTTGGTGCTGGCATGGGCGCTATTGGTGTTGGTGGTGAAATTCCCGCGCATCGCAACCCAACCGGGAGTCGCGAGTGATGAAACCGGGCGTTGGGCCGATTACAAAACCCTGCTGCGCAATGGCGAGTTTATGTTTGGCGTGACGGCGCAGTTTTTCTATGTGGGAGCACAGGTGTGTATCTGGAGCTTCCTGATCCGCTATGGGCAGGAGGCGGTGCCGGGCACCGGCGAGAAAACCCTCGCTAATTATCTGACGGGCGCGCTGGTGGCCTTTATGATCGGCCGCTTTGTGGCGACTGCGCTCATGGGGCGGTTCCGCGCGGCCTGGTTAATGTGGGTTTATGCACTCGCCAATATCGCCCTGTGCGCTTATGCGGTGCTGTTCCCCAGCCATTCCGGCTTGCTCGCGCTGGCGGCGACCAGCTTCTTTATGTCGCTGATGTTCCCAACCATCTTTGCGCTCAGCGTCAAAAACCTTGGCCCGCTGGCCAAAGCGGGCTCGTCATTGGTAATCATGGCAATTATCGGTGGAGCAGTACTGACGGCGGTGATGGGATTGGTATCGGACCTGACCAGTATCCATATTGCGGTGGTGGTTCCACTGGTGTGTTTTGCCGTCATTGCCCTGTACGCACGCCGCTGTGACCTCGCCGTCACCGGTAACGCCAAGGTTGAGGTAGTCGTTCCGTGAACAGAGGCTTTGCTGCGATCGATGCGCACCAGCATTTCTGGCAGATCGGCCAGCACGATTGCAGTTGGCCCACAGCGGATCTGGCCGCCATCTATCGCGATTTCGGCCTACAGGATTTCATCCCCATCGCCACAGCGAACCAGGTTACCGGTTCGGTGCTGGTGCAGACCCAACAGAGCGATGCAGATACTGATTATTTACTCGGCTTGGCGGAGCAGTCCGACTTTATCAAGGCCGTCGTGGGCTGGGTGGATCTGGCGTCGCCCTCGGCTCCGGAGCGTATCGCCGCACTGGCGGCACATCCCAAAATGCGCGGCCTGCGCCCTATGTTGCAGTGCTTGCCGGAAGACGATTGGATTTTGCGCCCGGAATTGGAACCGGCGATTGCGGCGATGAAAGCGCACAAGTTGAGCCTGGATGCATTGGTGTACACCCGTCATTTACCCCATCTGGAGGCATTTGCCCGGTGCCATCCGGAGCTGGCGATTGTGCTCGACCATGCTGCCAAGCCGGCAGTGATTGCGGCTGATCATCCAACCGACGATTGGTGCCATGCCATCAGCCGCATGGCCAGCTTGCCGAACGTTTACTGCAAGATTTCGGGATTGGCAACGGAAGCGGGGAAGGATCAGGGGGAGGCTGAGTTGGCCCCTTACATCGAACATTTGTTAGCTGCTTTTGGCGCACGGCGATTGATGTGGGGTAGCGATTGGCCTGTCATCGGATTGGCGCCAAACAAACAGCTATCCCGTTACCATCAATGGCTGAATCTTGTTCAGAACGTTCTGGTTGGTTGTAAAGCGAGCGAAATTGAACAGGTTTTCATAGGTACAAGTTTGCGATTTTATCGAATTACGTAAAGTGGAACGCATGGCATCAAATTCTATAGGTAAAATTCGGGCAGCTTTGCATCTATAGGTAGTATTCAGGCGCCAGAATCGAGCCTTATTAAGGTAATGGAAGCGGAGCTAGCGGCGATGACTAATAACGAGAAAAAAACTATGACGACTATAATGAATAAACAAATCGATAACGAAATATTGGGAATTGCAGACGAATCAGAGCGCAAGTATCGCGCCCCGGCCCTGGAGAAAGGGTTGGATATCCTCGAATTGCTCGCGCGCAATTCCTCACCCATGACGACCTCGCAGATGGCTACCGCACTGGGCCGTTCAGTGAGTGAACTCTTCCGCATGGTACTCGCGCTGGAGTACCGCGGGTTTATCACCCAGATGCCCGATGGCCGCGACGGCTATATGCTCACCAACAAACTATTCACCCTGGGTATCTCGCAGGGCACGGCCAAAACCCTGCTCGAAGTGGCTTTGCCGGTGATGAAAGAACTGACCCGCGAATTGGGTCAGTCCTGCCATTTGGCGGTGCCGTCCGGTGACCAGATCGTTGTGGTCGCGCGCCTTGAAAGCCCGATGGATCTCGGTTTCTCGGTCCGCGTCGGCTATCGTCGCCGGCTGATTGATACCAACTCGGGCGCATTGTTGTACGGTTTTGCCACGCCTGATGTACAGGCCGGCTGGCTGCCATTGCTTTCCGCGACTGTGGACCTTGAGCGCATTGAGCGTTTCCTCGCCAAGGCGCGCAAAGGCGTGGACCAGGGTTACATCCAGCTTGCGAGTGATTTTGTTGATGGTGTTACTGATTTCTGTGTACCGATCATTGGCGTGCATGGTGCGGCAGCGGTACTGATCATCCCGTTTATTCACATCAAATCCCAATCGATCAGTTTGGAGCGCGTGCTGGAGCGCCTGCTGCAGGCGGCAGACAAGATCTCCCACGGATTGATCGACTAGTTGTTCTCCGCGAATGAGTAACTGGAAAAGCCGACCTGCACAGTCGGCTTTTTTATTGGACAAAAAATTGAATTGCTGCCCCAAAAAGTCTAAATAACTATATGTCCTTTTTAAACGTCTTCGGCTAGAATGTTTTCACTAGCAATTCTGATTTTAATTATAAAAAAGAGGTTGTGTGGGCACTTCAAACCCTATTCCCCAGCGCCAATTTGGGCGCAGTTCCCTGAGTACATCCCTATTAGGCTTCGGTGCTGCGCCGATTGGTAATTTGTATCAGCCATTGACTGACCAACAGGCGACCAGCGCAGTCGAATCGGCGCTGGCAGCGGGCATCCGCTACTTCGATACCGCGCCCCACTATGGTTTTGGCTTGAGTGAATCGCGCCTTGGAGCTGCCCTTGCGCAAGCACCCGCCGCTGAGCCTGTGCTGGTGTCGACCAAGGTGGGAAGGGTGCTTGTACCTAGCACGTCTAACGCCGCAGTCCGCCATGGTTTTGCCGATGCTCCGCCGCTTGAGCCGAAGTTTGATTACAGTTACGACGGCGTTATGCGCAGCTTCGAGGCGAGCATGCAGCGTTTGCAGCGCGAACATATTGATCTGCTGCTGGCCCACGATTTGGGGCCGCTTACCCACGGAGCGGATCACCCGGCGCGCTTTCGCGAATTTATGGAGGGTGGCTACCGCGCCATGAACGAGTTGAAAGCAGCCGGGCGCGTAGCCGCAATTGGTTTGGGTACCAATGAATGGCAAATCTGCGAGGCGGCGCTAAAACACGGCGATTTTGACGGCTTCCTGCTTGCGGGCCGCTACACCTTGCTGGAGCAGGGCGCCTGTGACAGTTTTCTGCCCTTGTGCGCGCGCCGTGGCGCCTCGGTTATTTTAGGCGGACCATTTAATTCCGGCATTCTCGCAACAGGCGTGAAAAGCGCGATGACTGCCAGCGGCAAAGTGCCTTTGCATTACAACTACGAGCCAGCGCCGCAAGCGATTATCGACCAGGTCGCGCAGCTGGAATCTGTGTGTGAAGAGTTTGCCGTACCGCTCGCGGCGGCGGCGTTGCAATTTCCGGCGGCGCATCCCCAAATTTGTTCGGTGTTGGCGGGGCTCGCAAACGAAGCCCAGGTGCAACAGGCAATGGCCTGGATGAGCACGCCAATTCCCGAAGAATTTTGGGAGCAGCTGCGTGAGCGCGAATTACTTCATCCTGCAGCGCCTACACCTGCATCACCTATAGCGGTCTGATTTGGGGGATGACCTATGACGCAAGCTACTAATCCAAGTGAACCAGCAAAAACAGCAATCGCTCCGGTGATCCTGCTGCACCCGGACGACAATATTCTGGTGTGCGTAAAACAATTCCATCCGGGGGATGCCATCAGCATCGATGGTGAAACGCTTATCAGCGAAATTGACATCGCTGTCGGGCACAAAATCGCGCGCGTGAATTTGCAGGCGGGCGATAAAGTTTATCGTTACGGCGCCCCCATCGGCTCCATGACCGAAGCCGTCGCCAAAGGCCAGCATGTGCATATGCACAATATGAAAAGTGATTACATTCCCAGCCACACCCGCACTCGCCAAAATAAAGACAGGAGCGAATCATGAGTCAGGCAATCAGTTTCACTGGCTGGCAGCGCAGCGATGGTCGCAAAGGTATTCGCAACGTCATTGTGGTGGCTTATCTGGTGGAGTGCGCGCATCACGTCACGCGCAAAATCGTGAATCTTGCAGATGGTATGGACGTACACCTCATCGGCTTTCCCGGTTGTTATCCCAACCAATATGCCTATGAAATGATGCGCGCTGTGTGTACGCATCCCAATGTCGGCGGTGCGCTTTTGGTGTCACTCGGTTGTGAAAGTATGAACCGCGAAAAATTGCTGCGCGATATTCGCGCGAGCGATCGCCCGGCCGAATTATTAGTCATTCAAGAAGTGGGCGGCACCAAGGCCACCATTGATGCAGGCGTTGCCGCGGTAAAACGTTTGCAAGCTGAAGCAGCAAAAGTTGCGCGTGTGCCCATGTATTTAAATGAATTAATTGTCGGGACTATTTGTGGCGGCTCCGATGGTACCAGCGGCATCTCTGCAAACCCTGCGGTTGGCCGCTGTTTTGATGCGCTGGTCGCCGCCGATGCAATTTGTATTTTTGAGGAGACCGGCGAGTTGATCGGCTGCGAAACCATTATGGCCGATCGCGCCATCACCCCGGAATTGGGCGAAGAAATTGAAGCCTGCGTCGCCAAGGCAGAACACTATTATCGCGTGATGGGCTTCGGCAGTTTCGCACCGGGCAATGCGGATGGCGGATTAACAACGCTTGAAGAAAAATCCATGGGCGCCTATTCCAAATCCGGTTCATCGCCGATTAGCGGGTTGATTAAACCGGGCGATATTCCGCCCGCCGGCGGTTTGTATTTACTCGATGTGGTACCCGATGGCGAACCGCGTTTTGGTTTCCCGAATATTTCCGATAACGCCGAAATTATCGAACTCATTGCCTGTGGCTCGCACGTAATTTTATTTACCACCGGGCGCGGTTCAGTGGTGGGCTCTGCCATTTCGCCGGTAATAAAAGTCTGCGCCAATCCGGAAACCTATCGCCGTTTGGCGGGCGATATGGATGTAAATGCCGGACGCATTTTGGAAGGCGAAGCAACGCTCGATGAAGTGGGCGCAGAAATTTTACAAAACGTGATTGATGTTGCATCCGGTAAACGCAGCGTGTCAGAGGAGCTTGGGCATCAGGAATTCATCCTGACCTATAAAGCCTTTGAACCTATCGGCCCCAGC
>DATIGS010000024.1:0-3760 GCA_035481425.1 Cellvibrio sp.
CCATTTTCCAATTCGATTTCTTTTTCAAACGCTATCTGCAAATGGGTAAAGCTGCTTTCACCCGGCAACATCACCCGCACATGCCCAAGGTAATCGCTATCCACCTCGGCGGCGTGCCCACGCACCAGGGCTTCAATCGCCGCGTAATCCTGGTTTACACCACCACGGATATCAGTATTGGCCCAGACCTTTAATTCACGCGCACCGAATACGGAAAATGCACCGCTATAGGCCAGTACAAATAACAAAATGCCAGTGACAACCCCAAGCCAACTGTGCACAACATAGAATTTTTTTGTGGTATCGCGTTGCATAAATCACCCGGCCAAATGTTGATAGATCAAACCGGCATGCACCAGCGTCAACGTAATCAGCACGGCCCACACGCGAATCATGCTGCGGCTCATGGCTGCATACAAAAACAACAGCGTCCAGGTGATGGGAAACAACAGGATCGGTACGCCGATCCGGTCGATTTCATTGAAGGGTAAATAAGTAGCAGCACCTGCCGTGATCAAAGTGGCGGCAACCAGGGCGCCCAAAAGGCAGGCGAATAAACGAGTTTTGGGAGCGCTGAACAGCACCGCTGTACGAGCCATAATTTGTCCTCGGATAAAAAATGCTGAAGCGATGCGTTCGATACAAGGAAGATCTATTGAGGTAAATCAGGTCTCAATTTGCGCGCGCAAAAGGCACTGCAAATACGCGCAACCAATGCGGGCGCCAACTCAAGGTAAACGCAATAGTCAGCGCGGAACCGGCGAGCAACATGATCCATACCAGCGATGCCATAGTGGCGTGATCAACCACCAGACAACACGCCAGCGAACCGAACAAGGCGCTATAGCCAGTGATACGCAAGCTGCGCACAGATTGCGCCGGGAGTGGACCGGAATTCACTTGTTTCCAGTGCACATCCATCGCCAATGCCAACCAGGCCATGCCAGACACGCACAACATAATCGCAGCAAGCAGCAGAAAATTATCCATGTTGCACCTCGGCGCTCCCCAGTTGATTGGTTGCAGTCGCTGATTCGGTTTGGGTTTTGCGACGCAAGTGGCGCCCGGCGATAAATGCCAGACCCGCGACCACCAGCAATGCCAGATCCAGCCCTGCTACTGGCCAATAACCCGCGCTAATGGTGTTGGCAAGGTGATCACCTGTCGTAATCCAGTTGAGCACCACTGCCACAGGAGCAAGGAAAGCCAACGCAAAACACTGGTCAACCCAGGCCGGATTCATCCGTGCCTGTGCGACTGGAGCACTGCGCCAGAACGCATGCGCCATTGCCAACACCCAGACGCCCCAGAATATGTACTCCTCTAAATTACCGCGCGGCGGCCAACCTGCAGGCAAGGTTCCGGGCAACAGGCGATTGCCTATCAACATGCCAACAGCCGCCAGTACCATACCGGTAACAGTGGTTACCGCCAGCGCATCAACCACACGTGCGTTTTGGCTACCCTGCTTCACATATTGGCGCTTGCGTTTTTCGACAAAGAAAATAAAACCCGTTGCGATACAGACGCAGCCCGCCAAACCACCGAGCACATACAACCAACGCAGCAACCAATGGCGGAAATGCTGCAAGTGCAAGCCAGTGAGGAATTCATTTACGTTGGCTACCACAGTGCGCGGAGGATCTTCACGCAACACCTCACCAGTGCTGGCTTTAAAGTGGATGCCTTCGCCAGTCAGCGCAACGCGGTCAGTACCGGCGCGATAAATACTCACATAGCCATTTTCATCACCCACGTGGCTAAGCGCGAGAAAACCTACATCGCCGGCCATACCACGCTCCGCCCAACGGCGTTGCGCTTCGGCCACCATGGCATCAACGGAGGCGATGGGTGCTGCAATGCCCGCGCGGTCATGCGGTAAACCGGTCACTTGCGCTTCATGAATTTCGTGTTGGTCGTGCAGTTGCTCAAGCTGGGTATGCGACACCGGAAAATAAATTCCCGCAAAAATAACCAATCCGGTAAATGCGAAGAAAAAATGGAATGGCAATGCCACTACGCCGGTAAGGTTGTGCAAATCCAACGCGCTGCGTTGGGTCGCTTTGTTGGGGCGGAAGGTAAACAGCTCGCGGAAGAATTTACGGTGCATAACCACACCGCTAACCAACGCCACCAGCATGATTAACGATGAAAAGCCCACAATCCAATAACCCAGATCCATCCAATGGAAATTCAGGCTGTAATGCAGTGGATAGAAAAATTGGCTGCCGATTTTGAGGCTGTCATCGGGGAAGATGCGGCCATCGCGCGGGTCGATAGTGCTGCTGGTGAAAATCGCATCGTCGTGATGGATCGCATTAGGTACTTCATAGCCAGCAAAAATATTTAATACGGGGTCGCGGTGGGTGGTGTAGGCGCCCCATCTGACCGGCGTATCAAAATGCTCGGGCATAGGGCCATTGGCACGGCTGCTGAATTGTTCGATATCGGTTTTGGTAGGCTGCATTTTTTCAAAAATCGGGCGCAGCAGATTATCGAACGACGGCATGGGTTGCGGCTCAAAACGCGATTCAGGTACTGCCCAGCGGTCGATCTCGCGATCAAAAACCGACAGCGCGCCAAAGAAAAACACCGCCATCAACACAAAGCCTAAAACCAGGCCAAACCAGGTGTGCAACCACGCCATCGACAAACGGAAATTCTGGAACATGGGGCTACCCTCCTATACCAGCGAATGCTGAATCAATGCAGCTGCAGCGGTCATCAACCCGCCGCTACCCACCAAAACCAGCCAGACTTTGCCCATACTCTGTGCCGCGAACGCCCACAGAAAGACAACCAGATAAAGCAAAAAACCGATGATGCTGCCAAAGGCTTCTGCGTCGTGAAATGGCATACCCACGGCATAAAGGCCCGCAAGCGATAAGGCAATAAATCCCCATACAAAAACATACCCGCCCAAAATTCCGGCGCCTATGCGGCCGAGAATATGGGCGGGAGTCAAATTCGGAGATGAGGATGATGACTTAAGTGACATGGGCGTCCACCATTTATTGCTTGAATAGTTCGTTTTAGTGGACGATATTCTACATCAAATGATAATTATTGCCATTTAAACGACAGTAATTGTGGGTAAATGCGCCTGTCTCCACGCTGTTAAAACCGGGTGTTTAAACCCACCGAAATATTGCGTTCTTCGCCCATATTTCCGGACGACCAGCCACTGCCTGCCCAATATTGTTCGTTCAGCAAATTATTTACGTTGCCATTGATAGCCCAAAGTTGATCGCCAGCAACAAATTCATAACTCATGCCTGCGTTGACCAAGGTGTAATTCGGCAGCACCAAATTATTTTCGGTGCTGGTAAATGACTCGCCAAAATAGCGCGCATTTGCATGTAATTTCAGCCCCTGGATTTCCGGCATAAGGTATTCAACATTCCCAACTAACTGCCAATCCGACGCATAGGCGGGATCATTACCTTCCAGCGCTGCGTTATCCGCCGATACAGATTCAATATTGCCATCAAGATAAATGGCGCTGAGCCCGAGATTGAGGTTCTCGCTAACTTGATAGTTAGTAGATAGCTCCACGCCCTCGTATACTTCCAAACCATCTTGCGTCAAATACGGAAGCTCAGCATCGCGCAAGATCGCCATTTGATTTGAGCGTTCAATTTTGAAAATCGCGGCGGTATAACTCCACTTCTCCGCAACGTGCTTGGCTCCGATCTCATATTGATTGGAAACCGTCGCATCCAATATTTCGCCCGCATTTGCATAGGTATCCCCAACGCGG
>DATIGS010000025.1:0-3960 GCA_035481425.1 Cellvibrio sp.
AAAGACAGCACCACCTTAAGTCACGTGGCCGAGTGTTTACTAAACACAACCGTGTTTGAAGCAACACAACAAGATTGCGATGTTAACAATCTGCTTTCACAAAGTTTCTTTTCGGACTTTGCTCTACGGCTGCTTGATTACTCCTACACCACAAGCCAAGAGCACCTTGGCACAACCAACGATATAAAAAACTTAAAGAACCAATATAATCAGGATGTGTTCGAGCACCCAGTATTAAACTGGACAACAATGACTATCCAAGATCACCCAGATGAAACGCCCACCTTAATTGCCACCATACCAATCAACTATCGATTTTTTTTAGTAGTTCATATACACATCACCAAATTGACTTATTCACGACATAAAAATCCATATAACAATAATCAGCTAGAATTATTCACCATTAGTTTATTCAAAGATTTTTTAAGCCACATAAAAATCGAATACGGCACGGAATTGATTGAAAAAATCCAATCCCTGAAAAGCAAAACGCCAGCATGATGCTGGCGTTTTGTTATTACTAATACCTTTAACTCAACTCTTATGGAAGAAGTACAGGCTCAGGCTCAACCTCAGATGCAGTACGCAGTTTACCAACGACCGAATAAGTCGCCGTGCACGTAGACACATCGGAAGGTCCGCGAGTCCACGTTAAAGCATATTTTTCAGAGTAAGTACCGGTAATAACGTTGGTTGCATCCTCGTTATAGGTTGCATCCAAGGTCTCCCAAAACTCTTCATAGAAACCGTCATGCCCCGGAACGGGTTTAACGGCTTCATGAATATCAAAACTGATTTTTTTAGTTACTGGATCATAGGTCGCTGACACTGTAGACACCCAAGTAGAATGAGCAGGATTACCACCCAACACCCAACTCTCTTGAAGCTCTTCAAACTCACCGATTTCACGCGGTGAGTTCAAATCGCATTGCATAGTGCCATTATCCCGAGTGAACAATTCACCTTGTTTGTATTGATCCAATGTCAATATCAAATCCAATTTCAAATGGATATCGCCATCAGGAATACCATCAACCACACGCTCCATAGGCACTGGCTCTTCATCACCGTTATTGGCGATAGTATCCGCCTGGCTGATAAAGCTCAGCGTATCGCCAGTGACTTCCATAGTTTGAAGAACTGCCGCGCCGTTAGGACCACAGTCGAAGAAGTTTTTGTTTTCATATTGCGGATGTTCACTATCGCTGATGATTGCGCAAGGATGGGATAATCCCCACTGACCATTAGAATCCACCAATGTGTTGTAGGTTATTGCCTTGGTACTACTATTGTAGCTATAGGTACCCATTTCCATCCCGGGGTATCCGGTATTATCCTCTTCTGGCTCTGAATACTGCCCCATAAAATAATGAGTGTCTGTAAAGGCAAACACCACTTCATCACCAATGAACCAACCGCCTTTCAGTGGATGTTCTTGCGATGGAATCAAGCGAGTTAACTCGAATGTTGTTGCCTCGCCGTCATAAGAACCATCGTCATTAACCGTTAGCTTATTTCCATCTAGAACAAACGTGTTCCCTTCCGCCATTGGCGGTCTCGCATCCAAATCACTATCTGTTCTTCTCAAATTGGACAGTGTTACCTTTCCACTAGCTTGATCCCAAACATAATTTCCAGTAGCCATTGCCTCCCCATTTCCCTCTGCCGAATCACTATCAACTGAGGCATAACGACTCTCATCCAAAATAAAAAGAACATATTTATAACTATCACCTTCAACATACCAAGTGCCGATCAGAGATTTTGCTTTTAAATCGGCAATAGATTCATTCAAATGCGCGGCCGCATCCAACTCACTAACCAAAGTAGTTGTTGTTGATCCTGAGTTGGCAACCAAGGTGGTTACCGCAGGTAATTGAGCAAAATCGGCGTAGGGCTGGTTAAAGTTAACTGCCGCAGCCACAGTCGCAGCCGTGTTGTAATTAATGCTAATGCCATTATCCGGATTACCATCGGTATCCAAGGATTGCAGCAATGCAGCGATATTCAATTGAATACGTGCCGCGTTAGTAGAATCGGCTTCCGCTGCAATATCGACAGGAGTCACTACTCCTTTTGCGGTTACCTCAGGGAATACAAGATCACCAATCGAGAATACAACCTTATCGCCTTCAGCGTATTGGTATTGCCCTGTCGGTGATGTGTAGCCAGTTAATCCGCTTGGTGCCGTCAGGTATTTAATCCCAGCCACCGCACTATCAACAAACACACCAGTCTGCGCCGCTACCGATGACGAACTGGCAGCACTTGAAGAAACAGACGAATCACTGCTGGAAGAAACTGCTGCGCTGCTCGCTACTGAGCTAACTGCTGCCGCACTGCTAACCGCAGCAGAACTACTACTTTTAGGTTTACCGCCTGAGGAACCACCGCCGCCACATGCCGTCAGTACAAGCACAAGTGGACACAACACTCCCACTGCTAAATTTTTCATGCAAACCCTCCCAAGATGGTTCTGCGCAAAATCGTTATTGATATACAAAGCCCAAGGATGACGCATCTGGCGCCACTGAAGATCATTCTAGCTAAAGCGAGAATTAAGTCACATATTTTTTATAACTAGAATCCACAACATTCTCAACTAAAGGAAATAAGAGGACTGGCCTCTTATAAATCCACTTTAAGGATTTGCTTTCAGGCAGGTCACCGACAGGGATCTAAAAACCATAAGCTGATGAAGAAATCGGCAAACACAATATGTAGTCATATTATTCTTGCTCAAGCATGCAAAAAAAATCTAAGCTGCACCATAAAGTGTCATTTTTGATATGAGCTGCGGGAATGCTGGTTTTTTCATAGTACGACGAGGATTGCGCCATTTGCCCCCAGTTTTTACCGTCCTCATTCACACCTTATCCACAGGTTTTCAAGCTTGCATAAAACCCATAACCGCATTATCTTGTAGCCCATTCACGATTTACCCCTAGATATAGGTGTTAGCGGCCCAATCTCTCCAGGAAGCCACTAGACCGCACTATGGGTTTCGTCAAGCAATTTTTTGATTCAACTACACTTTTTAATGCAGATACAGATTGATCCCTGTATGTATTAAAAGACTTGTGATGGTTTTTTAAGCGCCACACAAGAATCGGGGGACGATGCAAGCGGTTTTACACCATCACCACTATATATAGTGGCTGGATAATGGCGATAAAACGGTGTCTAACGATACAAGAACCCCGATTTCGTTGTTGAAACCGATCTTTGAACCAGGTTTGAACCAGGCATGGTGCGTTGATCAGGATGATTAGCAGTAATGAACACCTTTATTTGTACAAATTAAATCCAACTTCAATCAATCGGGAATGACCTCACGCAGGAGACGTCTATGCAAACTGACATTGAGCAAACCACCGGCACTACCAACATCCAACACGATATCCACGGCGGCTCGTCGAGCTTGACGGCCACTGCACCGGGGCAATTACGTGTTATCAAACGCAATGGAACGGTGGTTCCTTTCGATGCCAGTAAAATCGCCATCGCCATGACCAAGGCCTTTTTGGCTGTTGAGGGTGGCAAAGCCGCTGCTTCTACGCGCGTGCGCGAAATGGTAGAGAGCCTCACCCAACAAATTACTGCCACCTTCAAGCGCCGCATGCCTTCTGGCGGCACCATTCATATTGAAGAAATCCAGGATCAGGTCGAACTCATCCTGATGCGCTCCGGCGAGCAAAAAGTCGCGCGCGACTATGTTCTCTATCGCGAAGAGCACGCCCGCCTGCGTGCGCAAAAACAACCCGCCTCGCAAGAGCCAGATCCAGATTACGCGCCTCTGAATGTGGTATTGGCAGACGGCAGCCGCGCGCCGCTGAATATCGCGCGTATGCGCACCATCGTGCATGAAGCCTGTGCCGGTTTGGCTGGCGTAGAAGAGAAAGCGATTCTCGATGAAGCCATGCGCAACCTTTACGATGGCGTAGCGGAAAAAGACGT
>DATIGS010000026.1:0-2375 GCA_035481425.1 Cellvibrio sp.
TGCATTATGGATTTGGCAGAGTTATCCGAGGCCGATGAAGAAGCGGTTGTCGATGCCTTTGAAGACCTGTGCAATGCCTGAGGCAAAGCCCCGGGAAAAATCAGCGCCCCTGGCAAATCACCAGTGTCCACTCTGCGGCCAGCCCAACAGCTGCGCCCCTGCGGAAACGGGTAGATTTGCCAATACCTGCTGGTGCACATCGCAAACGTTTCCTCCCGAACTGCTCGCACAGGTTGCGCTGGAGCAGCGCAATAAAAGTTGTATCTGCCAAGCGTGTGTCAATCGCCATAACAAGCCCCATCACTCTTAACATCGCAAACACCATGACTATGAACCACTGGCAAACCAACGTCTCCGCACGCGGCACCCATTACGCATTGGAGGACACAACACAACTTTCATTAAAAACAGGAGTGGAAGCCTGCGCGGCAAAAGCCATTGGCTTGCTGGATAAAAATATTCAGGATGATTCGCTCTATTTGTTATTCGAGTGGAATGAAAGCACGGCAGAGCTGAACATTGTGGTCACCGATGCAAGCAAACAACAGGACTCACCTATCAGTGTCGGCGCACACTTTGGAGCACAGGAAAAATCTGCAGCCACAAGTGAGTTGGTGAAATTTTTATTGAGCGATTACCTCGCCAGTTGCAGCGGCTTTTTCCGCTATTCATTGGTAGCGATATTTCACTGTAGCAACAGGGCAAATAGCCAGTTGTTATAGCCGGGTATTTCTGCGATCCGCCATTTTCTATTGACGAGCAGATTTATCGCAGGGAACCGCACAGAATCGGCTATAGTTTGATAACCGCTTGGATGACTGTTTCTAGATAACCCGCGCCCCAGATTGCAGGAGCTTGCTATGAATCCCTATCACCAAAGCCTGATTTTGATTGGAATGCCCGGCGCAGGAAAAAGCACGCTGGGATTACTGCTCGCCAAGCACCTCGCGAAAGATTTTGTCGATACCGATTTATTGATCCAACTGGAGCACCGCAAAACCCTGCAAGACATTCTGCACGAGCAAGGTTATCTGGCCCTGCGCGATGCCGAAGAGCGGGTGCTGCTCAATGCACACTACCCCAACCACATTATCGCCACCGGTGGCAGTGCGGTTTACAGCCCGGCGGGCATGCAACATTTGAAACAATTTGGCCAGATCATCTTTTTGGACACCGATCTCGATGTGCTTGAGCGACGCATCCACAACATGGAATCGCGCGGCATCGCACGCCCAACCAGCCAAAGCTTTGCCGATGTCTATGCCGAGCGCCGCCCGCTTTATCTGCAATACGCCGACATAGTGATCAAATGCGACGACAAAACCCAGGAACAGCTCCTGAATGAAGTGATTTATGCCGAAGCGGATATGTACATTCAAGATGAAGCTTAAGCTGCAGCGGTCAAAAATCCGCCGCTAAAAACCTGCCAAAAGGGATGAAATCCACTGGTTATGGGCGTAAAGTTGCACCCCCGCCAAAGACCAATGAGATGCATCATGGAACCTACCAGCACAGATCATCCGCAAGAAGAATCAACCCTGTTCAATGCCTCCGCTCTTCTAAATGCCATTGAAGCCCGCGTGCTGGGCTCGCTGATGGAAAAACAGCTCACCACCCCGGACCAATACCCATTAACACTGAACAGCCTGCTCCTGGCCTGTAACCAGAAAACCAGCCGCGAACCGCTTAGCAACTACGACAGCGGCACCGTGCAGCGCTGTGTAAGCGAACTGCAAGATCGCCAGCTCATTGCCGTCGACTACGGCGCCCGCGCCGCACGTTACGACCAGCGCCTGACACGCGTACTCAGTGTGGATAAACAAACCCAGGCGATCCTGACCGTCATGCTGCTGCGCGGCCCACAGACAGTCGCCGAAATACTGACCCGCACCCAACGCATGGCCGAATTCGCCAACCCGCAAGCGCTGGAAGAAAAACTGCAACAACTCTGCGCCAAAACCAAACCGCTGGTTGTACACATCCCCCGCCAAGCCGGGCAGCGGGAAGATCGCTACACCCACCTGCTCTGCGGCGCACCCGACCTTGCTGCCATCGCCGCGATGCAAAGCGCCAGCAAAAGCTCAAGCAACAGCGATGAACACAATGCACAGCAGGAACACAAAATCCAGCAACTGGAAAACCGCATCGAATTATTGGAAAAACAAGTCGCCGTGCTAATGGAATTAAATGGCGTAAGCGCTGCAGACATCTCCTGATCCATCAAGCGCCTGTATTCATCGCTGCCCGAATATTTTTTAAGTGTGATTTAAACGAAAGGTAAAACCCATGACCGCAACAAACAACGCAAACGAAAAGAAATCGCCACAACGCAGCAAACGTTTGCGTAAAAAATTATTCCAGGACGAGTTCGCCAC
>DATIGS010000027.1:0-9461 GCA_035481425.1 Cellvibrio sp.
CGATAGGGAATCGCCTCGCGCAATAGCGCCTCTTCCAATACCCGCGATTGGGCGTTGGAGCGATACAAGATCGCCACAGTGTTTTTCGCATGGCCTTTGCGCGCCCAATCCTGGATGCGCTCGACAATAAAGCGCGCTTCATCCTGCTCGTTGTAAGCGGCGTAAAGTGAAATCGGATCGCCCTTGTCACCTTCCGTCCACAGCTCTTTGCCAAGGCGGCCATAGTTGTGTTTGATCACCGCGTTGGCGGCCTTGAGGATATTGCCGGTGGAACGGTAATTCTGTTCGAGGCGATAGGTTTTGGTATCGGCAAAATCGGTCGAGAAGCGCTGGATATTTTCGATTTTCGCGCCGCGCCAACCGTAGATGGACTGGTCATCGTCGCCCACCGCCGACACGCAGGAGGATTTTCCGGCAAGCACCCGCAGCCATGCGTATTGCACAGCGTTGGTGTCCTGGAACTCATCCACCAGAATGAACGGGAAGCGCTCGCGATAGTGTTCGAGGATATGCGGCTTATTGAGCCAGAGTTCATGGGCGCGCAGCAGGATTTCAGCGAAATCCACCATACCGCCGCGTTGGCAGTCTTCTTCGTAAGCGCGATAAATACTGAGCATGGTGCGTACAAACGGATCGCCAGTATCCTGGATATGCTGCGGGCGCAGGCCTTCATCTTTTTGGCCATTGATGTACCACTGCGCCTGTTTGTGCGGCCATTTATCCTCATCGATATTGAGCGCCTGATACACGCGTTTGATCAGGCGCAACTGGTCGTCGCTATCGAGGATCTGGAAATTCTGCGGCAGGCCGGCATCCTGCCAGTGGGTTTTGAGCAGGCGATGGGCGAGGCCATGGAAAGTGCCCACCCACATGGCGCGACTGTTGATGTGTTGCCCGTTCTGATGGAAAAGCTCATCGAGCCGCGCGCGCATTTCCCGCGCCGCCTTGTTGGTAAAGGTCACCGCCATGATCGAATAGGGCGATACCTGCTCCACCTGGATCAACCACGCGATACGGTGCACCAGCACGCGGGTTTTGCCACTGCCGGCGCCGGCGAGAATCAATTGGTTGCAAGCGGGCGCCGCCACGGCATCGCGCTGGGCGTCGTTGAGTGAATCTAACAACAGGGAAACGTCCATAACCTTGGCCAGTAAAAAATTGAGCGGCAATTTTACTGGCTAGATATACATATGACCATCTTTGTTTTGCAGACCGTTTTACCGGCAGGGATTCTGGCGTCGCGCTTACTTGGTGTTAAAGCGTTTGGCGCGCAGCAACAGGAAGGCGATAACTATTCCGCTCAACAGCAGCAGCGTTACCGAATGGGACATGAAATCAGTGCGGCGGGTTTGGTCAATTTCGAAGCTTGCCTGGGCAACAACTGCAGGAACTGAAGGGGTGTCCGCTGCTGCGTGGGCAGGGGTTTCATTGCCTGAAGCAATTACAGAAGTGCATTCGCTGGTCGAGAGTGTATTTACCGCCGTGTTCAGGCTGCAATCCAGCAGCGAGGCGCGGGCAGCAGAAGCTACCAGCAAGGTAAAAACAACCAACACCCATTTGATACTGAAGCGACTCTCGCGGCGTAACATTTCCCTTTCTCCCCAAACACGATGCTTTTTGGTTAACTGAGACTAGCAGCAACACCCTAGGATGCAACCCGCGGAAAACTCGAGCAAGGTTGATGCCAGCCCACCCAAATAAGTTGCTTTAGGTGCCAAGCCATTGATTTTGCAGGGGTCCGGAATGGCGCCAAAAATTGCTTCTAGCGGGGAGTTATAAAGCAGCGTTTAGAAGGGAAAAAATGATCCAGGGAGTTCCTGTTTTCGCACCAAAGCGGCTATGTCCATACTCAGTGCGACACCGGCATGCACCAGCACTCCGCCCCAGATGGAGCGCGACTGCAGCGCCAAAATACCGAGGAACAGGCCGAATAAAATCGCGCCGGTCGCCTCCAATGCCAGTTTGGGCAGGTGGATCATCATGTAAGGCACGCACATCACCCAGATCGCATTGGCACCCAGCGCCGGGCGCAGTGCATTGAGCATAAAGCCGCGAAAGAAGAATTCGAGGAACACGAATTGGCTCATATAGAGCAGCTCCCACAGCAGGAAATCCAGCCAGCTGCGGCCCGCGTTATCGTAAAAGGGATAATGGTTAACGAAGTCCTCGCCAAAACTCACCATCACCACAAACACCAGGATCGGGCTGAGCAATAGCAGATAGCCGCGCCAGTGTTCGCTGACCTGATTCCAGCGCCAGCCAAAATCCAACACGGATTGCTTGAAACCAAACACGATGACCAGAAAAGGCAACACGATAAAGGTCAGGAAATGGCACAGCGTCCACCACAGGTAGCCGCATAACTCCAGCCAACCGGCGGCGGCGAGCCGCGGCCAATAACTCGGGTCGAGACTATCGAGCAGCAGCTGGAGATTGTTGGAAAACTTGGCGTAATGGAGGATCAGCAAACTCACCGACACACAGGCCAGCACCCATACCACACGTCGCAGCGCCGCCGGGCGGCTGAGCGTGTACGAAGGCGAAGCCGCGTCTATCTCATCAAGCGCACGCAAAATCTGGCGTGGATGAAGGCGGCCAAATAGTGATCCAGACGCCATGATTATTTTTTCTTCTTCGCTGCTTCACGGGCAGCAACCTGGGCGCGTTCATAGCGATCGATGAACTGGAAAATCACATCGCGCGCTAAACGGGTCTCGGAATTTGTCAAAAATACCATGCCGATTTGTAAATCACGGTTGAACACCATCTCGGTGCGGAAGCCTTTTACATGGCCGCCGTGATGGATAAAGTTCTTGTAACGGCCATAGTCAAACACTCGCCAACCCATGCCATAGGCCGTGTTGTCCACCGCTTTGCGCACGCCGTAATAGTTTTGCGCCGGAGTATTTTTGGTCACGCGCGACTGGATCGGCTTGAGCACCGACAGTGGCAACACATCCTGGCGCTTGCCCATCTGCGCGAGCAAAAAGCGCGACATATCCACAATGCTGGCATTCACCCCGGCGGCGGGCGGCACACGGTACCAATTGGCGGTAACGGCCGTGGGCATCCAGCGCTTGCCGGTGGCGATGTGCGGCGCAGCGCGATTGGGCGATGCGTTGTAGCTCGCCAGACCAAAAGAGGCACTGCGCATGCCGAGCGGATCAAAAATTTTCTGCTCGACGTAGTTCTCGTAACTCATGCCTGCTTTTTTCTTGATCATATCGCCCGCGAGGCTATAGACCACATTCTGGTACTCAAAACACTTGCCCGGCGGGCAGACAAAATTCACATAGCGCAAACGCTGGACTATGTTGGCGTAGCTCATGCCCTCATCGATGTAATGGGTATAAGTATGGCGCGGCAGACCCGAGGACTGCGCAAGCGCGTGGCGCAGGGTCAACTGCTTGCCATAGCGCGGGTTTTTGAAGGCGACATTGGGCAACACCGAGGTGATAGTGGTATCCCAACTGATACCGCCTTCATTCACCAAAACGCTGGCAGCGGTGCCGGCAAAGGACTTGGACAGCGAAGCGAGGCGGAATACCGTATCGGGCGTCACTTGCTCGCGCGTACCGGCACGGCGCACTCCATAGCCATTGAGCGATTTGATCTGCCCGCCCGAGACAATCACCACCGCCACACCCGGTACAAAGGGCGCGACTTTCTTGGCGATATAGTCTTCAAACTCCGGCACAAACGCCTCCGGGTGACCTACCGGATAGCGCGGCGCTTTGATTGGAGCTGTGGTGATTACCGGCACGGTTACTGCCGCTGGCTCAGCCTCTTCCACCACAGCCGGTTGAGCTGCTGGTTTAGCGGTAACAGGTGCGGGTTTCGCGGCGGCGGCCGCGGGAGTTGCCGTTGCGGCTTTAGTGACTGGCGCAGTTTGCACACCCGACGCTGCTGTTTTAGGCGCTGGAGTAGCCGCTTGGGCAACCGGAGCCGCCGTTTGCGCAGCGGGCTGGGAAATGGATGTCGCCAGTTGAGGAGCTGGCGCAACAGCTTGCGTAATGGGCTCTGCCACTTGGGTGATCGGAATCGCGAGGCTGGATGCTGCCGATGAGGCTACCGAGGACGCATAGAGCGCCGCGACTTCTGCCGTTGGCGGTGCCTGATAGGCTGGCAGCGGCTCGACTTTCGGACGGTAATTATTTTGTTGCACCGCACTGGCGGAACTCACCGCCGCGCTGCTCGCGTTCTGGAATGGCAGGGCGATTGGGGTAGTGACGCGCTTTTCATTGGCCTGCGCGAGAGGCGCCAGCGCCATCAAACTTGTGCCAATCGCCAGCGAGGCGCTTATCGCAAGGCGCATCCAAGGTTGCAACCATGGGCGCAAACAGGACTTCAGGTTGTTACTTATTGTTGATCGCATAACCAAACAACTAACTCGTTAAGGGCCGGACACTGCACGGCCAAAAATAGGGTAATTTCCATGCGATCATTTGTTTATCGCCAATACATACAAGAACGCCACTGTTGCTGCATAGATGCCGGAGGCTTATACAACAAAAGTGGCGTTATCGTTCCCTTGAATCGCGTGGCGCGCACCGAAATTTGGATGCCACGCCAGCCTGGCGGTAACTGATCCAGCGTTAACTACAGGATTTTTATGTACTCAACCAAATCCCAGCGCTCCTCATCCGTGAGTGGTTCCTGTTTCACCCCATTGACCGGCGGCGCGTGGATGGTGCCGTATTCGTGGCCGTGGTTTAGATCGCCGCGCTTGTCCGCCTTGAAGGTAAAACCTGTGTAACCTTCGGTGCGCAGGCCAATCCTGACCGGATCAAACTCACGGCTACCCACTTCAAACTCCACCGGGCGATATTGGCCATCGGCCGGATCGCCGTCGCGCTTCACCGGCAACAGCAAGTCATAAATGCTCGGAACTGAACCATTGTGCAAATAAGGCGCTGTGGCCCAGATGCCATTGAGTGAACGCGCTTTGTAGGATAGCAGCGATTGATAAGGCGTCGCGGTGGTATCCGGTTGATAGTTGCCGGATTTTACACTGGCTTCGATTTTATTATCAAAGAAGGATTTCGCCATCAGATACAGCCAATCCAAGAAGCGGCGCGGCGGCCATTTGTCCGGATCCGGGCTGGTCGCCACTTCGCCCATAGTCGCGGCGGTGAGGATTTGCACTACCGGCGCGCGGTCTTTGATCACCAGCGCGCCCACACTCTCGGTCTGGTAGGTATTGTTGAAATTGCCGGCGTAGCCTTTGTAGTTCACGCTGTTTTCCGCCATGGCGCGATCGGTGCCCATGACATCGATATTGGTCATGTTCGCCACCACAATCCGGTCGCGGTCAGTGCGGTCGATCACCTCGTGGCAGGATTCGCAATACTCCGCATAGAGCTGGCGCCCGCGGCGCACTTTTTTGCCGTCGATCTGCCACTCCGGCAGCTTGTCAAAAATTGCCTTGGCAATCGCCTGTTGGGGATTGTCTGCCTTTTGTGTCGGCCAGACGGGCGAAGTCAGGCTCGCCAGATGGGATTCGAGGCGCGCCAAATTGACCAGATCGATCGAGGAGCTGAAATCGATCTGGTAACTCTTGCTCTTTTGTCCGGTAATGATCGATGAAAGGCCCCAACCGCGTTTGTGTGCGCTCCAGTCGAGGATGCCGAATACCCCGATCACTTCGCCAGTATTGCGCCCGAGCGGGCCAACCCCGCCATTGCTCGCCAGGCCGTTCCACTGCACATAGTCGGACTGCACTATGTCCCACAAAAACGGATAGCTCACCGGCGCGTTGGGTTCGTTGAAAATCAGCGCCTTGATGCGGTTCATGTCCGTCATAGTCAGGTTGGGGTAACCGGGCTTGTCCGACATCAACCGGTCGATAATCTTGGCGAACTGCAAATCGCCAATAATGGTTTCGCTGATATCTTCCAACACCTTGTCGACCTGCACCGGCGTCAGCAAATCCGTATCGTCATTGCCCGCCTTGGTCACGCCCAGCAGCACATCGCGCAACTGGTTGCGGCTGATCACATGCTCCAGCACGCGGTTGTAAATGCGCCCGAAAGCGTCGAGGCGCGCGTATCCGTATTCCACTTTGGACGCGTTGATATTGTTGTACAGGCGGATTTTGCGCTCCCAGCGCTTGAGGTCGGCCGCGATAGTATCGGCATTGCTGTAGGTGTTATTCAGCTCCAGCACCTTGGCGATAAACCGCTGCTTTTTCGCCTCATCGTCCATAGTCGCGGCCAAGCTGTTTTGCAGGTCGGTAAGGAATCCAACCATATCAGCCATCGACGAACCGCCGTCGATACGAAGGGCAACGCCCTTGTAATTCACCTGCCCGGTATGACAGGCGGCGCAGGTGAAACCGATGTAATCATTGCCCTTGTAACTCTCCTTCACAAAACCGACCGGCAATCCATCCGGGTTAAAGAAGGTGGGCTTTTGCGGCAGGTAGCGGTATTTGTCGATCAGGCTATTGGCGCGGAACGGCTCAGTGGAATTGGCTTGCTCGAGCGCGATAAAAAAATCGTAGGGCATGAGCGCCGAGCCCTGGGTGGTGTTGTAGAACCAGAGGCTATCATTGGCGCTCCAGCCCTGGTCGAGGTAAATGGGGGTGGAATAGTTTTCACCAAAAGCACCGTTTTCAATGGCAATGGCGCCGCGCTCGGGATCATCGTCCCAGCTCTGGTAAATCTTGCCGATGGCCAAACCCACCGCCATGCTCACCAGTAATGGGACGGAAAACATACACAACACCTTGATCAGGCGTCGACGGTTGTGACGGGAAAACAAATTGCGCAGCCCGGTATTCAATGCGCCCATAGCGGGTTAACTCCTCTTTACTATTTTTTCCATTTGATTGATGTCTTCTTGCTTTAAGCGACAAATTTTTTCAAAGCCAGAAGACTCGGACAACACAGGGTAAGTAGTTGCTCGCTAAAGATACTACCCAAGCGCGCGTTTACCAAAAAATATTATTACCGCGCATTACACCCATGGCGCCTAAACCCCGACGACTTGCAACTCGCCCGCCATGCGATTAGTGTAGCCGCGAGTTTTAGCCCGTGAATTTTGTCCCGAGACTTTTGTCCTGATTATTGAATAATCACTGTTTGAGGAATCCTCCATGAAAAAAACCTCCCTCCTGTTGGCCGCTATCGTCAGCCTGACCACCGCATGTAGCTGGGTGAAAGTGAGTGATGATGGTGCCAGTGTCGCCGTCGCTAATGCCGCCAATGTTCGTAGCTGCGAGAAAGTGCGCACAGTGAATGTAAAAGTGAAAGACAACTACGTTGGCTCCATGAAGCGCGATCCCAATAAAGTCGCTACCGAATTGACCAATTTGGCGCGCAATGAAGCCACCCAATTTGAAGGCGATACCATTGTGCCGGTCAGCCAGGTAAAAGATGGCCGCCAGAGTTTTGATGTGTACAAGTGCAACTAAACCGCACTGCAACCCCGGGCGCTGGCCCGGGGTTCTAATTTTTCCCGCCCCTTTAAATTCCCTCCTCCACCACCACTTTTCGTTTTTTTGTTCACATCGCAGCGCTTGATCAAAACTTTGCTAGTGTTAGCTATTAGGAATCGCTGTCATATTTCTGTCATACAATTGAAATAATCTGGCGTCACCTTTTTGCTCCATACTGCTCTGCTCCATATGCTTAATAATTGCCATACTCTGGCACAACCATCGAAGGGATGAGGTACAAGGTGTCAAACGCCTATTTCAACCGCGAGCTGAGCCTGCTCGAATTTAACAAGCGCGTCCTGCATCAAGCCTATAAGCGCGATTTACCCCTGCTCGAACGCCTGCGTTTCCTGTGTATTTTTTCCACCAACCTCGATGAGTTTTTTGAAGTGCGCGTCGGCGGACTGGTGGAAATTCTCGAGCGCAATGCGCCGCCGACCCAAGGGCCGGATGGCATGACCCAGACCCAAACCCTGAATGAAGTTTCGCTGCGTGCGCACGAATTGGTCGCCGAGCAATACCGCATCCTCAACAACGAATTATTGCCCGAGTTGCGCGCGCACAAAATTAATCTGCTGCGCCGCGAAGAGTGGACACCCGAGCAAACCCAGTATTTGAAGCAGGTATTTTTATCCGATGTGCTGCCGGTGCTCAGCCCGATTGGTTTGGACCCGGCGCATCCGTTCCCGCGCATCCTCAACAAAAGTTTAAATTTTATCGTCAAGCTCGACGGCAAAGACGCGTTCGGTCGCAGCTCGGGCCGCGCCATCGTCCAAGTGCCGCGCTCACTGCCGCACATCATTGAGTTGCCCCAGGCATTGGGCAAAGGCGAGCGCAATTTTGTCTTCATCTCCTCCATCATCCATTTTTTTATGGCGGAGATTTTTGTCGGCATGACCGTGATCGAAAGCTATCAATTCCGGCTCACCCGCAACTCGGATATTTTTCTCGATGAAGAAGAAACCGATGACCTGTTGCGCGCGGTGCAAGGTGAACTTGCCTATCGCCAATACGGTGATGAAGTGCGATTGGAATTAACCGATTTTTGTCCGTCGGAATTGGAACAATTTTTATTGCAGCGCTGCGAAATTAAAGAGCGCGACCTCTATCGCATCAGCGGCCCGATCAACCTCAACCGCTACAGCGATTTGTTCGAGCTGATCAAAGATCCGCAATATTATTTCCAGCCGTTTGTGCAGGCCATGCCCAAGCTGCCCAAACGCACCAACTCCTATTTTGAAGTACTGCAAAAGCAGGACATGTTGCTGCATCACCCGTTTGATTCGTTTCAATGTGTGGTGGATTTTTTGCGCGAAGCCGCCGCTGACCCGAATGTATTGGCGATAAAACAAACCCTCTACCGCACCGGTTCCAATTCACCAATTGTGGATGCGTTGGTAGCCGCCGCCAAAGCGGGCAAAGAAGTTACCGCCATTGTGGAATTGCGCGCGCGTTTTGATGAAGAACAAAACGTGGCACTGGCTGAGCGTTTGCAGCGCTATGGTATTCACGTGATTTATGGTGTGGTGGGTTTTAAAACCCACGCCAAGATGATCCTCGTGGCGCGCCGCGAAAGTGGCAAGCTGCGTTACTACGTGCATTTGGGCACGGGCAATTATCATCCGCGCACCAGTAAACTCTACACCGATTACGGTTTACTCACTTCAGATAAAGAAATCGGCGAAGATGTCTACCGCATCTTTTTGCAGCTATCGAGCATGGGCAAAGCCTCCAAAATGGAAGCATTGCTGTACGCACCTTTTACACTGCATAAAGGCATGGTGAAACGCATCCGCACGGAAAAAGAACACGCCGAACAGGGCAAGCCCGCACGCATCATCGCCAAAATGAATTCGCTCTACGATGAAGAATTGGTGAACGAACTCTATGCCGCCTCAAAAGCCGGCGTGCAGATCGATTTGATTGTGCGCGGCGTGTGCCAATTGCGCCCCGGTGTACCCGGCATGTCCGACAATATCCGCGTGCGCTCAATCATCGGCCGCTTCCTTGAACATCACCGCGT
>DATIGS010000028.1:0-10298 GCA_035481425.1 Cellvibrio sp.
ATGTAATCCCACACATCTTTGGATGACCAGTTCGAAAGCGGATTAAATTTGGTGAGCTTTCCACCGGGGCGGGCAAATAATTTGTCATCCTGAATGACAGGAATTTCCGCGCGGGTGGGGCTTTGGTCTTTACGCTGGCCAGTAATCCAGGCATCCAACGTCAATAATTTTTTGCGCAGCGGCTCAATTTTGCGAATACCGCAGCATTCTTTGTGATCATCCTCGTAGAAGCTGAACAGGCCTTTCTCTTGTACCAGTGCGCGCACGGCTTCACCGTCGGGTGAAACAACATCGATCTTGATGCCGTAATGCTTGCGCACTTTTTCGATAAAACGATAGGTTTCAGGGTGAAGGCGGCCGGTATCCAGGCAGAACACGGGCACATCCGGGCGATAGTTGCGTGCCATCTCAATAAGCACTACATCTTCAGCGCCGCTGAAGGATATAGCGATATTGTCAAATTGGCTCAGCGCATATTTGATGATTTTTTGCGGGCTTTCTTGCTGGAGTTTTGCGTCCAGGTCGACAAGGTTAATCTGGTTTTCAGTCATGGTGGCTACTCACGGTGTTGCACTATTTAGTATGTCGCTCAGGATACCAGACGAGCCCCTCCCAGCCCAAGCAATCCGCCGCGGTTGGGTTTGCTTTAGCGGGTCAAAACGGGTAGATTGCCGCCACTCTTTTAAGCTAATTAGCCTAATTATTAACCGTTTTGGAGGTCGTTGTGGAAATTGCATGCCTGGATCTGGAAGGTGTATTGGTTCCGGAAATTTGGATTGAATTCGCGAAAGTTACCGGCATTGAAGAACTCAAGGCCACCACACGCGATATCCCTGATTACGATGTGTTAATGAAGCAGCGCATCCGCATTCTGGAGCAGCACAATCTCGGCTTGAAAGAAATCCAGGACGTAATTGCCACCCTCAAACCACTTGATGGTGCGGTTGAGTTTGTAGACTGGCTGCGCGAGCGTTTCCAAGTCATCATCCTGTCAGATACTTTCTACGAGTTCTCACAACCACTGATGCGTCAATTGGGTTTCCCAACACTCTTGTGCCATCGTTTGAATATTGATGAGCGCGGTATGGTTGCTGGCTACACCTTGCGTCAACGCGATCCAAAGCGCCAATCAGTTTTGGCTTTGAAAACGCTTTATTACCGTGTAATTGCCGCAGGCGATTCTTACAACGACACCACCATGTTGGGCGAGGCGGATCAAGGCATCCTGTTCCATGCTCCGCAAAATGTAATTGAACAATTCCCGCAATTCCCTGCTGTACATACCTATGAAGACCTGAAGAAAGAGTTCATCAAAGCGAGCAACCGTGAGCTGACGTTGTAATCGTTCAACTTCATATAGCGTTTAAAATACGTGCAATAAAAAAGGGTCGATTTATCGACCCTTTTTTATTGCGTGCCTTTCGAGGTACAAAAAATCACTACCAGATTTTTACACGCACTTTTTCGTCGCGATACATACCATCGCCTGGTTTTACATCATAAGTTTTATAAAACTCTGGCATATTCGATAACGGGCCGAGCACGCGGTACATACCCGGTGAGTGTGGGCCATTAATCACTTGTACGCGTAATGCTTCGTCGCGGTATTTAATTCGCCAAACTTGTGCCCAGCCCATAAAAAAGCGTTGATCTGCGGTAAAGCCATCAATCACTTTTCCTGATTTTCTCTTGAGCGACTTTTTATAAGCCTTGTACGCCAGGGTTACTCCGCCCAGATCGGCAATGTTTTCACCGAGCCCTAAAGCACCTTGCAGATGTAAATCATCGATTGGGTTAAATGCACTGTATTGTTCGACCATAAGTTGCGCGCGATTTTTAAACTGCTCTGCATCTTTTTCTGTCCACCAATCACGTAAATTACCATCGCCATCCGAGTGGCGCCCCTGGTCGTCGAAACCGTGGGTGAATTCATGGCCGATCACAGCGCCAATGCCGCCGTAGTTTACGGCATCATCCGCTTCTACATTAAAAAACGGCGGTTGCAAAATGGCAGCGGGGAATACGATTTCATTCATGCTCGCGTTGTAATAGGCATTGACAGTTTGTGGTGTCATGCCCCATTCAGTGCGATCGACCGGCGTGCCCAGACGATCAATTTGACGTTGATGCTCGCATTCTGCGCTGCGCTGCACATTGCCGATCAAGTCATTCGCTGAAACCTTCACGCACTCGTAACTGCGCCATTTATCGGGGTAGCCAATTTTGGTGTTGAATTTGGATAATTTGATTTGCGCTTGTTTTTTAGTGGCCGGGCTCATCCACTCAAGATCATCAATTGAATCGCTATAAGCGGCGCGCAAATTTTCGATCATTTTATCCATGCGGACTTTTGCATCGGGTTTGAAATATTTTGCTACATATAATTTCCCCACCATAAAGCCGAGGTTGTTGTCAGTTAGGATAGCTGCGCGCTTTTCGCGTGTGCGCTGTTCTTCCAAACCATTCAGGGTTTTGCCGTAAAACTCAAAATTGGCATCTGCGAATGCGCGGCTAAGGTTGCCAGCATTGCTGTTAACGAGATGGAATTTTAAATATTGCTGCCATTCGCTGAGTGAAACCTGGGTTTGCAATTGCGCAACGGCGGTGACATAGGTGGGTTGGTTTATCACCAGTTCATTAATATTGCTTAGGCCTGCAGCGCTAACAAATTGTACCCAGTCCACCCCCGGCGCTAGCGAATTTAATTCTATTAATGTCATCTTGTTATAGATGGCAGTGCGATCGCGGTTCTGCACGCGACTCCAGTGAATTGCCGCAATTTTTTTCTCTACGGCAACAATGTTTGCAGCGGCTTGTTTGGCATTGGAAATATTGGCTAGCGTCAGCAATTTTTCAATATAAGCTTGATATTTTCCGAGTAATTCCTGTGAACGCGCATCGTCTTTTAAATAGTAATCGCGATCAGGTAAACCCAAACCAGATTGCCACGCGCCGGTAATATATTGCGTGGAATTTTTATCATCCTGATCCACATAAAGCTCGATAGGTACGCCTATACCATAGGCCTGCCACGCGCCCCACAAACGGGTTAAATCAGTGTAGGTAGTCAAACTATCGATGCGTGCCAGATCATCATGCAGGGGAGTTATTCCCAACGATTCAATTCGCGTTTCATCCATGAAGGATTTATAAAAGTCAGCAATTTTTTGTTCATCGGAATCCTTGGCGTATTGACCGGCTGTTAACTCCTGAATGAGTTCGCGAACCTGGGTTTGCGAATTTTCACTTAGCGCATCGAAACTGCCCCAGCGTGCCTTGTCGGCGGGGATTTGGGTATTGTCTACCCATTTACCATTAACGTAGCGGAAAAAATCCTGCTGCGGCGCTACGCTGGTGTCCATATTGGATAGGTCTATTCCTGATCCCAACGCGGAGCCGGTTTGTTTTTTAGAAGTATTCTGCTGCGCAGTGTTATTGCTGCATGAGCTAACACTTAATGCGAGAGAAATACCCAATGCGATCGCGGTCATTTTTTTCATTGCGGTTTCCTTGGAAGTTTTTTGTTGTTAACGCCTGCGATGAAACTTAAAAAGCAAATGCACGATAAAAATTAATACAGCACGCGTTTAAACATCCCCAGCGCCGTTTGATAACCCCAGAGTTGTAATTCGGCATCGTAGCGATCACCTTCATCGCGCATAAATGCGTGCACGCCATTCACCTCATGCCAGGTAAAGTTCACATTGCACGCTACCAGATTGGCATACACTTTCGCGCGGCCCTCTGGCGGAATATGTGGGTCTTGCTTGCCCCAAATCATTTGCAGTTCGCCTTTGATTTCCTTGGTGCGAGTGAGGCTTTCATTGCCCGGCTTGGATGGAGTTAAACCCGAGTGGATATCGGTTGCATAAAAACAACTGGTTGCGGCGATTGCCGGATGAATCGCTGCACGATAGGCCAATCCACCACCCAAACAAAAACCCATTGCGCCAACTTTGCCTGAATAGTAGGGCAGGGTTTGCACATAGTCGATCATCGCTTGTGTGTCTGTATCGTGTGCTTCCAGGGTTTTGGCGACCTTATCCGCGTTGCCTTTGTCGCGCCCGGCATCGTCATAACCCAATACAGTGCCTATAGGATTTAGCTCGTGAAAAACCTCTGGAACAATCACGATAAAACCGTGGCCAGCCATAATTTGGGCGCTGCGACGAATCGGGGAGGTTTGTTGGAAAATTTCGGAGTAGAGAATGATGGCAGGGAATTTTTTACCGGCAGTTTCGGCTGTGTCTTTTGGATGGTAGACATAACAGCGCATGACGCCGGTTGGCGTATTCAAATCAACCTGATGATTCTGGATTAACATTTCCTGCTCCTTAAAGGGATTATTTCTGGTGTTAATTAGGGGATGTAAATTGTTGTTCCAGTGTCTCCATTAGTACGCTGACTTTAGCGATGGATTCACGGTATTCCTGATCTGTTTCCGAGTCGGCGATTATGCCGCCGCCGCCCCAGCAGTGAATCTTGTTGCCGTCACATACCAGGGTGCGTATTGCAATGCTGGTATCCATTTGGCCATCGGCACTCACATAACCCAGACTCCCGCAATAAAGTGAACGGCGGGTGGGCTCCAGTTCTTCGATAATTTCCATGGCGCGGATCTTCGGTGCGCCGGTAATACTGCCGCCGGGAAATGCATCGCGCAATATATCGATGGCGTTGGCCGCCGGCGCCAATTCGCCAGTGACCGTACTGACCAGGTGATGGACATTGGCGAAGCTCTGTAGTTCGCACAATTTGGGCACGCGCACATTCCTGCAATGCTTGCTTAAATCGTTGCGCAGCAAGTCAACGATCATCACATTCTCGGCGCGATTTTTCAGGCTGTTTTGCAACCAGAGTGCGTTTGTCTGATCTTCGTCCGGGGTGGCGCCGCGCTTTATGGTCCCTTTGATTGGCTTGGTCTCTACCTGTTTGCCGCGTACCTGGATAAATCGTTCGGGCGATAAACTCAGGACCGCGCCGTCTTGCATCTGCATAAATCCCGAGAAAGGCGAGGGCAGTACATCGCGTAGTGCTAGATAGGCGATAAACGGATCGCCGCTAAATTCGGCGCTAAAGCGCTGGGCAAAATTGACTTGGTAACAATCCCCCGCGTGGATGTATTCCTGGATCTTCGCCAGCGCCTTCCGGTATTCATCTACATTAAGATTGCTTTCAAACCTATTGATTTTAAATGAGTTATCGCTGTTCCTGAGACCATTGTGAGGTTCGTGGAACATCGCATTCTTTGCTGTATTCGAACAGTGCTGCTCGATTTCCAAAAAGTTATAAGCCCCACCGAGGGATTCACTGAGACCTTCATTGATGACCAGGTATGCGGTTTTTAACTCGTGGTCCTGCACTATCGCCCAAGGGTAAATCCCTACATGCATATCCGGCAGTGCGATATCAGCTTGGGCCAATGCAGGAAGTCGCTCCAGCCGACGGCCAAGGTCATAGCCAAAATAGCCTAGTGCGCCTCCGATAAATGGCAATCCAACGTCCTGCGCCTGGAGTTCGGGAAGGCAGCTGTTTAATAGGTGGAAGGGATCCTGCGTCGATTGGCGGCTATGGCCATTATGCTCGGTAAGGGTCGTGTCGGTTCCGTTATTGACTAACAGTTGTTGCGGTGCGGCGCTGATAATGTCGAAGCGGCCATAAGTGCTCGCGGGTCTGCCTGAGTCTAACCAAATGGCGTTGGGTAAGTGGCGTACAGCAAGAAACCAGTGCCCTGAGTTTGGTTGATAAACAAGCGGGACAATACGAGGTTTTATATGAGTACGGGGTTTTGCAGCAGTGATTTCAGGCATGGAATCTCATAAAGCTGTGCCGTAGCGGGAGGGCTATTCTACCCCATGACCAGCGGCCTGCGGCAAATAGACTTTGATGCCAAGCCCGTTTAAGCTGCATCGCTTTGGCTCCGCCTCTTCTCTATTCTCCGGTTAAGGAATCGCCTGATGGATGCATTGATTTTTATCCTGGCCATGCTGATGGGTGGAATTGCCACCTGGCAAATTTTCAGCTGGTATAACACCAAAAAATTCAAAAGCCCAAAGCAGGATTTGAGCGTTGAATCCCAGGTTTTGCTGGAGCGTATCGAAAAAGTATTCAAGGTCGTATTGGCTGAAGGTTATTTCACTGAAATTTACGACCATAACACCAAAAAAGATTTTTTTGGTCTCTTCAAAACCAACAGTAAGGCATTGGTTGTTGCCAAAGCCAAGGTCTCCATTGGTTATGATTTCGGCAAAATGAAATTTCGTCGCGATCACAACAATCGCACTCTGGTGATTGAACATTTTGCCGAGCCAGAAATTATTTCTATCGATACTGATTACAAGTTCTACGACATCAACCAAGGCATGCTTAATAAATTTGATAATGAAGACTTCACCGCAATTCTTGCTGAGGCCAAAAATTTGATGCAGGAAAAAGCACAGGAAAGTGAACTGCCAGAGATCGCACATAAACAAGTGCAATTAATGATGCAGCAACTGTGCGCCTCGGCCGGATGGAAATTGGAGCATGAAAAAGTCTTGGAGCCGCTAAAAACCTTGCAAGTGGTCACTGATGATCACAGCAAGTCGTAATGCTCAGCATAAAGCCCGGAAATAACAATAAGGATTGCACATGATACTGTTAATTATATTCACGCTCGTTGGTATGGGTTTAGGCGAGGCTGTGTTTTACAACAACGGCTGGATAATTGGTGGGGCGCTTGGTTTTTTAATTACCAAAGTTTTCCAAATGACCAGTACCATCAAACGCCTGGAGCGAGATGTTACAGAGTTGCAGGCACAGCACCGAAAAACAGAGCAAGTACAACCACAGAAAAAACCAGCGGCAACATCACCAGTAGAGGTTGCGGCAACATCAATAGCAGCGGAACAAAAAATCCCGCTGGCAGAGCGGTTGAAAATGCACGGCATCGAACTGCCACCGGAAACGGAACAACCGCAAATATCTAATGCTTCCGGGAGTGAACTCCCAGTTGATGATGCATTGCCTCTTGCTGCAGCGGAAACCACTGACATTCAAGCAACTGCAAGTGCGCCCAAGGCTGCACCCGTGCAACAGGTGAAAACAGCAAATCAACATGTTCCTACCGCTTGGCCAACAGAGCCGTCTGCGCCCAACCCCTTTGAAAAAGGAATTGCTTTTTTAAACCTTTTTTTTACCGAAGGAAACCCTATTGTCCGTATTGGCATGGTGGTGATGTTTTTTGGTTTAAGTTTTTTGGTGAAGTACGCATCCAATCAGGGAATGTTCCCTATTGAATTGCGTATGGCTGCGGTTGCTGCAATAGCGATTGCATTAATCGGCTTGGGCTGGAAAACGCGCCTGAAAGAGGGCGGTTATGGGGTGGTGTTGCAAGGTGGGGGTATAGCGGCGCTTTATCTCACCATCTTTGCTGCAGCAAAAATGTATTCGCTTATGCCGACAAGCCTCGCGTTCGGGTTGATGTTTATTATCGTCATGCTCGGTGCAATGCTTGCGATTTTGCAAAATGCGCAGGTGCTGGCATTAATGGCAACGGCGGGCGGATTTCTCGCGCCCATTCTCACCTCCGATGGTTCGGGCAACCATGTCGGGCTATTTAGTTTTTATCTTTTACTCAACATTGGCATTCTTTCTATCGCCTGGTTTAAAACCTGGCGTTTGTTGAATTGGGTTGGTTTTGTGTTCACCTTTGTCATTACATCGGCTTGGGGTGTGTTGAAATACGAACCGCATCTTTACACAAGCACGCAACCATTTTTGCTCGCATTTTTTGCGCTTTATTTGATCGTATCGATTTTATTTTCGCTTAAACAACCACCAAATTTAAAAGGCCTTGTCGATGGCAGCCTGGTCTTTGGTCTGCCGATAGTCGGCTTTGGTTTGCAAACCGCACTACTCAAGCACACAGAATACGGGTTAGCGATCAGCGCCATTGTCCTTGCTACAATTTATATTGGTTTGGCGCGCATGCTGTGGATGAAATACCAACAAACCCATCGTGTGTTGATCGAATCATTTATTGCGCTCGGCGTAACCTTTGCGACCTTGACGATTCCACTGGCGTTGGACGCCCAGTGGACATCAGCTACCTGGGCGCTTGAGGCGGCAGGTCTAATTTGGGTTGGCTTGCGTCAGCAGCGTTTCCTGCCGCGTTTGGCGGGATATCTGTTGTATGTAGCCGCTGTTTGCTCGTTGGTGATAAAAGGAATAGAGGCGGGCGCGACACTGTTTATTACGGGTGACTTTATCGGTTTGGTCATTCTCGCTGCATCAGCATTCAGTATTGCCTATTTGCTTACGCATTACAGCGAACACAGCCTTCGTACTGAAAAGCCATTGGCTCAGCTAACGTTAATCATTGGCTGGTTATGGTGGTTGTTGGCAGGCTACTTGGAAATCGAAGCGCATGTCACCGGGGAACAGCATTTCCCTTCATTAATTTTATTTTTCAGTCTGTCTGTTATTGCATTGGTTTTGTTCAGTGCGAAAGTGCAATGGCCACAATTGACGCGACTCGGCTTTTGGCTATTGCCATTGAGTGTGGTATTGGCCATGCGCAATTTCGGCGAAGGCATGTTCATTGGTTACGATGTTTATCCCTCCCAACATTGGGGGCTGTTGGCGTTATCGGTATTTGTGGCGGTGCAATATTGGTTTCTATGGCGCCAGCGCGAAAGTGTTGCGTGTGGATTGCTCAGCGTGTTCCATGTGTTGACCGCATGGTTTTTATTCAGCCTTGTGTATTGGGAGGCGAGTCATTGGCAGAGCGAATTGCAATGGTACGGCACCAGCGCCGCGATCCTGTGGTTTGTTTGTTTGATTGTTCCTTTAATCGCATTGCTGAATCTCACCAATAAATCCGTTTGGCCTTTTGCACATTATCCATCTGATTACAAAAACCTGATTCCAGCACCGCTGATGTTCGGACTGTTGCTGTGGTTTATTTACGCGTGCCGTTATTCAGGAATTACCGACCAATTCTATTTGCCGGTTTTGAATCCGCTGGATCTCGCACAAGCGGCGGTGTTGTTGATTTTTGCCTACGCGCTTAAACGCGACTTTATTGGCTTGCGTTCGGTACCCGCCGAGTTGCGTTATGGGGTTATTGGTTTGATGGGCTTTGCATGGATTAACGTCGTGTTACTACGTGCGATCCATCAATATGCCCATATTGATTATGTGGCCGAGGTGATGTGGAATTCCGTCACCGTGCAAATGGCGCTGTCAATTCTTTGGGCAATCTGTGCTTTGGTGGTGATGAATTTGTCGCGCCGTTTGCAAGAGCGAAAATTGTGGATGTTGGGTGCTGGCCTGCTGGGCTGTGTATTGTTAAAACTCTTCACCAAAGATTTGACCGGCACTGGTACTCTCGCTCGCATAGTGTCATTTATGGTGGTTGGCGGTTTAATGTTGTTGATTGGTTATTTATCGCCAATTCCGGCAAAAGCCAAACCAGCGCAAGAAGAAAAGGTTTGATTGTGGAGTTATCTATGTGGTTGTTAAAAAAACGGTTCGCACTTCTTTTAGGCTTGTTGAGCTTTTCTGTTCAGGCGGAAGTTATTCCCGTTTATCAAATCGACCAAGCTGTTGATACCTATGTGCAAGCCACCCTTACGCACGATATATATCGTTACAGTGCAGATCCATTGCTTAATGATCTGGTAGTTACTGACCAGCAAGGCAATAAATTGCCGCATCGTGTGATTACCGCATTTGCCCAGGTTCGCGAACAGTCACAACACCAAACGGTGCGCTTTTTTCCGGTGGCGGTAGGTACTGCACCGGAAATGTTGTTGGTGTTAAGTAGCGCTTCTATACGGCTCGATGCGAATGAGATTTCGGTGACTGCCATCAAAAGTGAAAGTGGCGGACTACAAAACCAGAATGCGCCAGTCGATTTTTATGTGGTCGATATGAGCGATGTAAAAACCCGCGCGGATAATTTGATTGTCAATTGGCCGATAGAAGAATCCACCCAGTATTTGGAAGTGCAAGTCAGCGGGACTAATGATATGTCCAACTGGACTCCCATCACGACTGCGATGCTAGTGCAGTTACAAAAAGAAGGTGAGCAATTAACCCGCAACAAAATTTCCCTCAATCTCAGCGAAAAACAATTTGCCTATTTGAAATTAAAATTCACTCGCGGCGGCGAACAGCTGCAGCTAACACAAACCCGGATTGAAAATAACCATAAAAAGGCAGAAGCTCCCATCGTTGATACCTGGCAGGTCGCAGGTGCTTTGGCAGAGAATCAAGACTCTGCGCTTCATGCCGTTAATAGTGGAAAAAAAATA
>DATIGS010000029.1:0-10097 GCA_035481425.1 Cellvibrio sp.
AAGAAGGATAAATCAAGCGCGACCGAGACGCTCCAGTAGCTTTTGGTTTTCGATTTCGATGTGTTTGTACAATTCAATATCACTCAACAACGAGGCCGCAGCTTCATCGATTACCAGCACTACTTGTTCATGCAATTGCAGCGCAGATGCAGGGCACGCTGCAGTGAGCGGCCCCTCGACAGTTGCTTTAATCGCTTCTGCTTTATTGGCGCCAGTGGCGAGCAACACCACTTTTTTCGATTCGAGAATAGTGCCGATCCCCATAGTGATCGACAAATGCGGCTGGTACTCGTCGGGAGCAAAAAAACGCGCGTTGTCGTCAATCGTTGCACGGGTCAGGGTTTTGATGCGCGTGCGCGACATCAATGACGATGAAGGCTCGTTAAAACCGATATGACCATTGCGCCCAATGCCCAGCAACTGGATATCGATACCACCTTTTTGTTTAATCGCTGTTTCATAAAGTGCGCAGGCAGTGAACGGATCTTCTGCATCGCCCGGCGGCACAAAGGTGGATGCTTTATCGATATCGATATGATCAAACAATTGCTGGTTCATAAAATAGCGATAACTTTGCGGATGCGTTGAGGGCAAGCCCAAATATTCATCCAGATTAAAGCTGCTCACTTTTTTAAATGAAACCTGTCCGGATTTGTATGCATCAATTAATTCTTTGTAAAGCGCTACCGGTGTTGAGCCAGTTGCCAAACCCAGTACCGATTCCGGTTTACGGCTAATTTGTTTAATAAAAATATTGGCGCCGTATTGAGCAACTGCAGCAGCATCTTTCAAAATAACAACTTTCATCGAACACTCCAGTGAGTGGTATTGACCGAAAAAATATCACTAATCAAACGTAAAAAATTACAAAATAAAAATTAACTGTGCCGCAAACAATCACCCGCAATCCAGGTGTGGGTTACGCGATAGTCATCGGTAAAATGCACCAGATCCGCACGAAAACCGGCTTGTACGCGACCGAGGTAATCATCCACTTGCATATACTGCGCGGGATAAAGCGACGCCATGCGCAAACTTTCCGCCAGCGCCACACCAACCCATTCAGTGTTGAGGCGCACCGCATCAATCATGCCGATTGCACTACCAGCCAATTTGCCTTCCGCATTAACCAGGCAGCCATCTTTTTCGTAAATCGTTTCGCCATAAATCTGGAATGATTTTTCCGGCGATCCAACAGTCGACATAGCGTCGGTCACCAAATACATTTTGCCTTTGGGTTTTGCGGCATAGGCAATACGCGCCGATGCAGCATGCACGTGATAAGTGTCGATAATAATTCCGCACCAACTATTTTGATCTTCCAATGCAGCGCCCACCACACCCGGCTCGCGGCCAGTAGTGGGACGCATGGCGTTATACAAATGGGTAAACCCGGAAAGACCTTCGTTTAATGCAGCGACCACATCGTCGTAGTGGCCATCGGTATGGCCGGCGCAGACAACAACACCGGCAGACGTTAATTGTTTAATTTGCCCGACATCAGCATGTTCAGGGGCAAGTGTCAGCATCACTTTAAATTCATGCTGTGCTTTTACTGAGGCAACCAGCCAATCAATATCCGCTTGTTCCATTTTGCGAATGTAGCGTTCATTGTGCGCACCGCGCCGCGCCATATCAAAAAATGGCCCTTCAACATGCACACCCAATACACCTTTAATGCCTGCCGCTACCGCATCGGCCACTGCTTTAACACCTGCCTGATGCACTGCGCGTGTATCGCTGATCAAGGTAGGCAGGAGCGAGGTAGTTCCTGTTGGACGATGGCCATCCAACATGGTTTGGATAGCACTGACGCTGGTGTCGTTAGTAAAAAATGCACCGCCACCACCATTGACTTGCAAGTCGATAAACCCGGGGGCGATAACCCCACCGTCCAATAAAATTTGCGGAATGGATTCATCCAACTCAGCGACAAGAACCAGCGCCGCAATTTTTTCGTCTGCAATAATGACGGCATGATTATCCAGAAATATTTCTCCGGTAAAAATGCGCGCGCCCACTAACGCCTGCTTCATAACAACACCTGTCAAAAAATATCGTAGCGCATCAGCCACACAGGAAAATTACAAACTGATAATGATGTTGCGTTTGTGCAATACCCATGCAACAAACCACAAGATACCCACCATTAAAAGTGCAAACAGCAGCGATGCAAAATAAGGATCGGTGAAGGTACGGAAAGCACCATAAAGCGCAGCATACGCAGGCTCACCGCCCACCGGAATCAGATAAAGTGTAGTTGCGAGCAAACCCGAGAGCACATAAATAAAAAGCGGGTTCTTACCGATAATTTCAAAAAAATGGTACACGGGTTTGAGCGCATTGGCCGCCGCGGATTGTTCAAGCTTGACCAATAAAAGCAGCAGTAAAATCGCCACGCCACAGGTCAGCAATACAAACGGGCTGGTCCATAGGGATTTATTAATCGGGAACGCGGTGTTCCACAGCATCGCCAGGCCAATCAACACCAACGCCGACACAAATAATTTGCTCAGGGCTTTTTGCTTATCTTCACTGGCAAGTAGTACTCGCGTTGCTTCAAAGCCGATGATGACATTTACGATGGAAGGAAATGTACTGAGAATACCTTCGGGGTCAAATGGAATACCTTTGCCTTGCCATAAATGGCTTGCGCCCAGCACACTCAAATCAAACTGGCGGACAATATTGTGCTCAAGGCTATATGGATCGGCAGAAATATTGAGCAGCGCCCAATAACCCACTAATAAAATAGTGCTAATCACCACGCGACCGGTGAAGCCGAAATACAAAATAATAAATGATGCTGCCGCATAAGCGAGCGCTATACGCTGCAATACTCCCATCACCCGCCATTGGTCAAGACTGTCAGTAAATGGATAGGCCGCCAGCAACACACCAATTAAAAACATTAACGCTGCACGGCGCAGAATTTTTTTCGATTGTTCCGCCAATGTGAGCTGGCTTAGGCTGCGCACCGAAAAATACATGGCTGAGCCAACGATGAACATAAAGAAAGGAAAAACAAAATCGGTAGGAGTAGCCCCATGCCAATCAGCATGGAGCAACGGTGCATAAACGAATTCCCAAGAGCCTGGCGTGTTAACCAAAATCATCAACGCGAGAGTCAAACCGCGCATTACATCCAAAGCTAAAAAACGTTGTTTGACCATCGGATACCTCGCAGATGATGCAGCGCCACTATCACTACAAAAATAAACGGAAAATTATTTCCAACTGCGCAGTTTGTATCCTTTAGCTGCGTAATAAAGAATAAATAAATAGCAGGGAGTCATGACCAGGTAAGCTGTTTGCCGATCAACCAGCATTGCTGCCCCACCCATAATTACCGGCAATACTGCACCGCCGGCAATTGCCATAATCAATAATGCCGAACCGGTTGCGGTGTATTTGCCTACACCACTCAGTGCCAATGGCCAAATCGCCGGCCACATAATGGCATTCGCCAAACCGAGTAAGGCAATACACAAAATGGTATTGGGAATCGCAGGCACACCGGCAAACGCCAGCAGCGAGGAAATCGAAGTGGAATCGTTGTTACCAAACACAATACTCAAACTAAAAATCACACCCAGGGCAGCAGACACCAGCAGCATATTTTGTTGGGAAATTACGCGTGGAATTAACAAAATCCCCAAAATATAACCGATCACCATACATGACATAGTGATGGAGGTAAGGATAGAAAAGTTGCTGAAACCAATGCTGCGACCATAGGCACCAATGGTATCGCCTGCGATTACTTCCACACCTACGTACAGGAATAGCGCGATCACACCTAACACCAAATTGGGAAATTGCAGCACACCGCGCAGTGGCAATTTTTCTTCTGCGCTCTCATGCAAATCCAATTCAGGCAGCGATGACACTTTTACCAACACCGCCACAACACCAATCACCAACGCCATGTAGATATAAGGCATCACCAAATTACTTGCCATCTGTTCAATTTCTTCTGCAGATGGAGTTGTTGTCGGATGCCCGGTCATCCCCCCCAGAATCAATGCGGTAAATACCAATGGCGCAACAATACCGGCAGACTTATTGAGAATTCCCATAAAACTAATGCGGCGCGCCGCTGACTCTTCCGGCCCCATTTTTACCACATAAGGATTCACGGCTGTCTGCACCAGCGTTTGCCCTGCCCCCATCATAAATTGCGCGATCAGGAACAAACCAAACCAATGGGTTTTAGCTGCCGGAATATATAAAAGCGCAGCGGAAGCCATGACTCCCAGCCCCACTGCCATACCATTTTTATAACCCAGTTTGCGAATTACCCACGACGACGGCAGCGAGAAAACAGTTACCGCAATATAAAAAGAAAACAAAATAAAAGAAGCTTGAAATGGAGTGAGATTCAGCACCACTTCCAAATAGGGCATCAATGAACCATTGAGCCAGGTAACAAATCCAAAAATAAAAAACAAACCGGCAATCATCAACAGCGGAACCAGTGTTCCCTTTGAATTTGCTTGCGGTGCAGACGTGGCAACGGCGTCGTTATTCATGGTCGATATCTCGCATTAGTTAGTAGTGGCTAAAACACCTTGATTATTATTGGCAAGCTGAACGCGTTGTTTGGCGAAATACACAGCGCCAAATTCCGGTTGATATAAAGCAGGAGAAAGGTTCGCGACCATATCCGCATCCATCCAAGGGATAAGACGCGGGGCAAGGCCACCGATAATTGACATACGTCCGGGATTGGTAGCCCAGAGTTTGCGGGCAACACCACTCATATAGGCTGCGCCATCTTTGGCAATACTGATCGCTACAGCATCGCCAGCATCGGCAGCGTCCACCACGAAAATAGCGAACTTGGCGTAATCGCCCTGTTTGGCACCAAACATCCGATCGACAATCATCACACCCGATGCCTGTAAAAACTCGCCGATGGATTCACTCAAACTGGTTTGCGGCCCCAGATTATCGTAGGCCAGCAACACCGCTTGAATCGCCTCCAACCCCATCCAGGCACCACTACCTTTGTCGCCGATAGGGAAACCATGGCCGCCGACAAACAGGGGCTGGTCGCCAACATAGGAATAACCGCAAGAACCTGTGCCACAAATCATCACCGCGCCTTCGCCTCGATTGTGGGCGCCCAGGCAGGCGATATGCAGATCGGTGGTGAGATGCATTTCTTTGAAAGGATGCTCCCAGGCCGACATTACATCGTAAAGGCTGGGAACATTGACGCCAGCAAGACCGGCGCCGGCAATTAATTCGCTCATGGCGGAAGGCGGCAAACCTGCATCGATCAACGCCAACTCGGCGGCGGTGCGAATCGAATCTTTAGCTTGTTGCACGCCCTGAAAAGGGTTGGCAGGGCCACCCACACCGGTGCCCAGCACTTGTAAATCTGCGGTCATGATACTGGCGCGACATTTGGTGCCACCGCCATCAATCCCTATATACAAGGTTTGTTCACCAAGTGGCATCTTCGCCATGATCTACCTCTTTATTTTTGGAGCAAATACCTGACTTGGACCTGGCGCAGAATCAGATACTCAAAAATTCGAATATTTCACTTAATTTGTGATCATAGCAGAGAGTTAAAAAAGGTTAGTGCCCCGCAGGACACTAACCACAAGACCACTACTACAGCTCTAGAGAACTCATGCCCTATGACACCAAACCTGACAAGGAGAGTTATCAGATCCTTTCATCATCGGACAGGGTTAGATTACGATCAACAGACAACGTTGTCAAACAAATATGGCAATTATTTTTTCTTTTTTAAGAACATCCCAATAGCTTCACAAGAGCACCGCAATCCCGACTGAAAACGGCGAAAAAACCGAACTGGCTATGGACGCGTTCGAGCTTATTTTTGCAGTTGGGAAACCAGCCATTTTTTTAAACGTTCAGCGGCAGCGTCATCAATGCCGGACATAATTCCCCGCTTATCCGCCGGTAGATGCCCTGCTATTTCGCCTTCCTCGTTAAAAACATAAAAATCAAACATCGCCTTCCAGGCTTTTTTTGCCGAGGGCGATAGCTTATCCATCGCCAACATACTCATTAGCATCGCCGCATGTGGATAGGGAGGCGAACGCTCACCACTGATGGAACCGCCACACCAATAGTTAACCAACGCATTTACTTCACCCAATGCTTCGACGTGATGCCACCATAAGGTGGGAATAAATAAGCCATCACCTGGTTCCATATCAGCGACAAGAGCGTGCTCAAGCGCTTGCTTTAGGCGCGGGTATTTGACGAAGTCCGGATTAACAAGAGAAGCCATGCTGACCGTCGCACCCGCGAGCGTATATTCCAGTGGGCCGACATATAAATTGGGAATTTGATGTGGCGGAAAAAGTGTGAACCGGCGCTGCCCTGCTACGACACAGGCAATATTATCTGCATCATCGTAATGCGTAGCGACTACAGTTTTATTTCCGATCCAAATGCGCGGGCGAAGATTTTCTCCCATCACCGTCATTCTATTTTCACTGTCAGCACCAGGAAAATATTCATCGACATAGGCACTTTGTATCGAGAGGACGCTCGCGTTTTTATTCCTGCCGTTTAGTAAGCGATTACAAAAATCGCGAAACTTTGCATGCTTCCGCTCAAAGTTAAAACCCTGCAATCCATCGTTATAGAAAAAATAACCGTTTGTTGCGGGAGGAGCTTCCAATATGTTTACCAATCCGGGTGATGCGCGATTACATAAATAATCAAACAAGCTCTCATCGGATTGATTTGCAGCCTTTATCATCGGCCAGGAACCCACCAGCCCTTTCAACAACACAGGCACCGATTTCGCTTTTAAAAATTCATAAAAATCCGGAGCTTGCCAATCATAGGAAATTTCCACTTTTGGAAGCTGATCAATCACAGACATGGCAGTCATTACCTGTTTAAACCGATTTTTTTTGCAATAAAAAAAAGCCGGGCAATGCCCGGCTTTTCATTAAACGCTAGGCCATTTCATTAGAAGGTATAACGTACACCTGCAGTAAAACGACGACCGTTTTCATAGATAGACATCAGACGAGATTCGTTGTCATCAGCATATTCAGTTACTTGCTCGTCAGTCAGGTTAAGCGCTTCAAAGTTCAGGCTCAGACCTTCCATCAAGGTGAAGCTGAGTGTTGCATCCACTTGACCAAAGTCATCGTTGAACAAATCGTTGCCGTTGCTGTGTTTACCCTTGTACCAGTCAGTACGGTAGTTATACAGAACGCGGGCGCTTAGGAAATCGTTTTCGAAGAATGCAGACAGGTTGTACATATTATCGGAAACACCTGGAGTATAAGCTTCAGGATCATCGTTTTCCGCATCAGTGTAAGTGTAGTTAGCCGTTAAACCAAAACCATTATCAAAGGTATGGGTAGCTGCCAATTCCAGACCGGAAATAGTGCCGCCTTCGCCATTGGTTGGTTTATTGAATGCTACATCAACCCAGGTATTGTCTTCTTCACGCAAACGCTCTTCAACATACACTTCGGTACCAATGTATGAGCTGATGTCTTTGAAGAAATAAGCTGCAGACACCATGGAAGCACTGTCGAAATACCACTCGTAAGACAAGTCGTATTGGTTAGCCAGGGTTGGCTTCAACAGCGGGTTACCGGCAGAACCTGTTGGATTAGGAACATTCAATGCGCCAGCAGTCTCGTAAGCAGACAAGGATGCCTGGTTTTGGCGAGCCATCACACGACCAGCACCGAAACGCAGCTTCATATCGTCATTCAATTCGTACGCGATGTTCACGCTTGGCAATATTTCGTCGTAGTCATTATCAACACTGGTCCAGTTAACTGTGTCTGTCGCTGGAGAAATCAAAGCAGCCCATGCCGGATCGATCTCATCAACATTCACTAATTGCAAACCGGAACCGGTATAGGCATAACCACCAGAAGTTTGTGCGGTGTCTACATAACGCAGACCAACGTTACCGGTGATTGCGTCCGCTTCGAAATCCGCTTGTACATACAAGGCAGTGATGTCTTCCTGGACTTCCCAAATTTCAGGCAAGTTGTTCCAGACTGCATAGGTAGCAGGACGACCATTTAATCCATTGAATGCAATGTCTTCCATTACGGCGCGGTTTTGTTTAACCACATCGAGGAAGTTTCCGCCTACCGGAGCATCAACATGGCTCACACCCAATGCATCCAGGCCACAGCTCGCCAGGTTTGGACATTGGTCGAAGATGTACCACATGTAACCCGCGTTATCGCCCACCGGGTCAGCATGCCAGCTGTAGGCATGACGGCCTTGGGTACGCTCGGCATCACGTACTTTTGCACCCACTTTAATCGCGTTAAATGCACCCACTTCGACAGGGAACATCAAATCTACCTGCGCATAGGTCTCTTCATCAGTAGTTGGTTTGGAACCGCCCCAAATCCAGCCAGCAGCAAATTCCGACGCTTCAGAAGGAGCAGGATCAGATACAAGGCTTGGTGCCTTCAGGTCAAAGCTTGCACTTGCGGTTGTAGCATATTCCCAGGAGGTTTCGCGGAAAGTACCACCTTCAGCTTCGGTGTAACCAAGGATACCGGTCAATGTAAAGGCATCGGTTTCGTACTTGGTTTCAAAGTTATATGACTTGGTCTCTGTGCTGGATACACGGTTAATCCAGTTAACGCCGACGTTTACAGCATCAGATTCATTTGCAACCACAGAACCATTTTCGATTACAGCGGCACCAGCGGTTTCGTTAGTGGTGGTAATTGGCCAGATCAACCAGTTAGCGTTTTGGTTGTTTGCATCCATTTTGGAATTCAACACGTCCAACGTCATGGTCAATTCATCGGTTGGCGCAGCTTGGAACGAGGCAAAAATCGTTTCGCGCTCACGGCTTTGTTCAAAGCGCGGTACACCCATTGGTTGGCTTGGGCGAGAAACACCATTTGCGTCTTCAGGGCTCCAGCCCAACACTTCAAAGCCTTCACGCACAACGGAGCGATCTTGTTGGGTGTAAGAAATCAATGCACCTAAACTTTCAGCATCGTTTTTCCAGGAGTATTGTGCAGAAATTTGTGGATCAACTTCCTCTGAAGTCTCTTGGTATTGGCCTTCAACAGACACAGTGAAGCTGTTAGCTTCTTGCTCAAGTGGCTTGCGGGTTTTAATCACAACGGTACCACCCAGAGAACCTTCCTCTTGAGAGGCTTCAGGGCTTTTGTACACTTCAACACTGCCGATCAGCACAGATGGCAACAGGGTGTAGTTAAAGCTGCGGTTCGGGTTATCCAAAATAAACCAGTCAGCAGACGCAACGGTTTGACCATTCAACAGGGTACGGTTGTAGTCAGAGCTGGTACCGCGAATATTTACTTTTTCACCTTCACCAAATTCACGGCTTACGTTCACACCGGGAATACGAGACAGGGATTCTGCCGCGTTGCGGTCCGGGAACTTGCCGATGTCTTCTGCAGAAATCGCATCAACTACAGTTGCGGCGTTGCGCTTGACATCCATAGCTTGCTGCAGCGATCCGCGAATACCAGTGACCACTACTTCTTCTGGTTCTGCTCCTGCATCTTGTGCATTAACAGCAGTTGCAAAACCCATCATGGTGACGGCTGCTACTGACCCGAGCATCAATGCACTCTTATTGGCCAGTTTGATCGCATCACTTAACTTGTTACGCATGGTTATTCTCCCGTGACTTGCAATTTGTTTGTATTAGTAATGAGCTAAAAACCTCAACAATCGCCGACAAAAGACAACGTTGTCGATGAATCAACACTATCGACAGAGGACAACGTTGTCAACATTTTTGTAAGTCAATGTAAAGGAGTGTTACACGAGTGAAACCAATGAAAATTTCTATAATTTTGTTAGAAATCAGGGGATTGGATAATTTGGACGACAAGGAATGAAAAAAATATTTTTTTCGGGTGAAGAAGAGAGGATTACCAAAATACACACTTACGAATGCCGACAATAAAAAAAGCCGCTCATCGCGGCTCAGATTGTTGACAAACCCTTCTGTTTTTACGGTAAAAGTTATTACGCGTTCCTACGTGAATAAAATTGTTTTTTAGGTGCTAAATTCCAAGTTTATTCAAAATAACGACCTTAATTTAGCCTGAAAATTAATCAGGGTG
>DATIGS010000030.1:0-34911 GCA_035481425.1 Cellvibrio sp.
CCCCCACCGCCGCCCCCACATGCGACCAGTGTTATCAGGCCTAATGTTGCCAGGGTTAATGATAGGGGGCGATGTAACCTAGATATCACCATGATGATAATGACTCCTTTTATGATGAAGAGGGCGAACCAGATGAAGGTGAGTATAAAAAGTGGCGGATTGTACCTTTGGGGTACGGCCATTGACTGTAGGAAATTGACTATGCGTCACATTTTTTAAGCATTTTGTGACTGGGTTATGCTTTACACCACATACACAACCCAATTAGTAGGCGTTATTAAGGCAAGAACTCCACCGGATAGTTTATTGTGATTGGTCCGCCATTTGATGGGGAAAAGATAAACATTTTAATCCTGCTAATAATGCGCGCTTCCAGTGCCGGATTATTAAGTTCGCTCGATATGATCTTTACATCAGTCACCTTTCCACTAGGGGCAATCGTTAATTGAAATACGATGCGTCCTTTCAATCCTACATTCTTGCGACGCTCGCGATCATAGAGAGAATAAAGACTGGTTTTATTTTTGTTGAACACAAGAGCAACGTCATCGGTTGTTCTTGCACCACCCTGCGTGTTTTTCGACTTTTCATTTTCGAACCGCTCAGTGGCGGCTGTGGTCTGCGATGCAGCACTTCTTTCTTGCAGATCAGCCTTATTAAGTTCTCCAATAACTTTCTTTTCATCCACTTTGGTTGCTGTTGCCGTTGGGCTTGCCGAGGCAATTAATGCCGCATCATATCCAGCTGCGTTGGTATTCATTTTATTATTATTTACTTTAGCTTTGATATTGGCATCTATATCACGGGTATCAGTTAATTCATTCATCTCATTGGCAACGGCCAATAAGCCACTCTGTTTCGCGACATTTCTTGCACGGATTGTTTCTGCAGAATCCACTTGGTTGATTTTTGGTTTTGTTACCTTTTCAGCTGTAGGTAAAACAGGTTTTGCTTTCTCTTGCACCGCCTGTTCTTTTGGCTTATCAACCACCTTGGTTTCAACCTTGGGCTTTTCAACGACGGGCGAAGGAAGAATTTCTTTTTGTTCGAGTACAACACGAGCCAGTTGTGGAGGCAGTCTTTCTTTGTCTGCACGTGTTAGTTCGGGCAAGTTAACAATGGATACAGGAACAGCAACAACCAGAAGCACCAACAGGAAAGCGACTAGAATTTTTCTAAAAAACCTTTCGCCGTCCTGAGGAGACCAGGGCAATTGCATAACAAGAACGCTGTCTGTAACCATCATCTCACTGATACTGCCTAAAATTAACTAACACAAATTTAAAAACCATCATTCTCAAACAGATTGGCGATAAATGTATTCAATCATTTGATACTGTCGTGATCTCTTCTTTATTAGCAACCTCGACTCCGTTGAATTCCAGATCCATTTGGTCGATTAACCGCTTGCGAGCAAGCCGGTATTCGGCGGGAGTGATGGTACGCTGGTAATGTTGAGCGACGAGATCCTTTATTGCATCGACATAGTTTTTTTCCACAATTATCACCTTTTACTTTTTCTATTTTTATTGAATCTCACGCAACACACGAAAACCGGTCACTTGGTCTGCAGCACCTGTATGTGGTTCCTGGTTTCCATATTGGCACTCCTGCATTTCAGTATCGTACGAGCCGCCAACAGCTAGATAACCGCCGCCGCGCTGCGCTACCAATTCACGTGCATTACCTAAATGATTTACCACGCCCCATGAGTTTTGCGCACCCAAAGTTGCCTTGTTTAACGCACTACCTTTTTGAATACCGCGAGAATTCAATTTGCAGTTGCGATTTGGGTCAGGTGTATTGTTGGTAGCTTTAGCGGCGTATTGCCACTCTTGAATTGTGGGTAACCGATATGTGCGCCCGGATTTATCTGATAGCCATTTAAGATAGGCATTAATTGTGGCAGCACTAATATTAGTAACCGGTAGATAAGCCTCACTTGCACCAATCGCCTTACATTGTCCCGACTGTTTACAAAACTCATTCATTTCATCCACTGAGACTTCAAATTTGCCAAGTGCAAATGTTTTCAAGCCTTCTTTACCTGGAATAACCACCATTGCAGGAGCTTTGGTTGCACCGGTTAATTTATCGCGGCAACTGCTACCCATACCGCGGGCACCAAATCCAGCCAGCGATGCGCCACATGGATCCTTGGCCGCAATCGTGATTTTTTCAAGCACACTATTACCGTTAAACACCCGAATAGCTTGCCGTTTAATAACTTCTGCGCGCTCAGGGAAAGTCGCACCGATTTTTCTAATGCATTGGGCCAGTCCATTAACAATTGCAGGCTCTTCTTTGCTGTAGCGAACCATATTTAATGTGCGCAATTTTGTTACCGCAATTTCAAAATCGCGCATGTCAATCGTGCTATTGCATGCGAGCTGCTTGTTGACATTGGAAAGTGCGGTTTCAAAATCAGAATGCTGTTTTGCTTGTGCTTGCGCGACTTGTAGTTGTTGTTGCTTTTCTTTAGCCAAAGCTTCTTGTTCCAGCGCATGCTGTTCCTGTTGCTGTTGTTGCTCAAGTTCTTTGCGTTTACGTTCTTCCAACGCAGCAAGTATTTTTTCAGCTAACGCATCTAACAACGCACGATCATTGCCATATCGCACGGCATTGGTATGCCAAACTTGTGCGTTTTGCAAATCATCTTCGCCCACTGCGGTGGTGATTTTTTGTATATATAAATTAAAAAATGCCGTCTCCTGCTTGGTTAACCAATCATCTGCTTGACCAACCAACTCACGCAACTCTTGAACTTCCGTCCATACTTGCGCCTCCCATTCCGGGGAAAAGCTGGCCTGCTCATATAAATCCGTCAAGGCTTTCTTTTTCATTTCCAGACGCAGCTTTTGTTCAATCTCACTGCGGACCTGATCTTCTGACAGAACCGGTGCCACCTCTGGCTTGTACTGATAGTAAAAACCCGCGGCGCCAGCTAGCAAAAGGAGCGCGAGAGTAAAGTATTTCCAGGCTTGACTATCAGCACTGTTAAATTCCGCCCAAAAAAGTTCAACCGATTGAGTTCGATTCTCTCGCTCAAATGCCAATGCGCGTTCTATTGCTCGCCATTGACGCTTTTTCATTCCCTGAATTCGTTTTGGTTTTAGCTTTTGACGTTTTGCTTCATCGGCATGTACACGATTAAACGGATGGTCACCTGTAAATAATTCGTAGGCGATACAACCCAACGCGTATATATCATCGCGCACATCAGGGTTCTTTCCTTCCAGCATTTCCAGACTGGCATAGGCGGGCGTTAAGGCTCCCAAATTTCCAGCATCAAATACTGTGCGATCATCAATACTTTCTTCACGATGCTCAACTTTAGCCACCGCACGTGCGATGCCAAAATCGATTACTTTTGCAATGCCTTTGTTATTGACAAAAATATTCCCCGGTTTGAAGTCCGAGTGAATAATATTTTGCCCATGGGCATAAACAAGCGCGGCACATATTCCTTCAAGAATTTTTATTGCTTCTTCTTGCACCAAACCAACGCCACGATGCTGCGAAATCAATTTATCTAATGGTTTACCATCGAGGTATTCCATTGTCATAAATACCGTATCGCCATCGCGGTCGAAGTCATAAACCGTTACGATATTTGGATGCGCTATACGTTGGGTTTTACGCGATTCGCGTTGCAGTGCGATAAACGCTTCGGGGTGCGCTTTGAACTCATCGATAAGAACTTTAATCGCCACATAAGGATCGCGATCTTGCGCCTCTATTTTTAATAGATCCTTAGCTTTGTAAACCACACCCATACCACCGGCGCCCAGAAGCTCCTCCAGGATAAAGCGGCCTTTTAGTATTGACGATTTATCGAGAGCACCAGAAGCCAGAGAAGCATCGCCAATTTTCCCTAAGGGCGGATTGGCAGCATTGATACGGGTTTTTTCATCCGCATTACCGCGCTGGATATTCGATGCCGCATTTGCTTGTTTGCGTTGCGGGACAAAGCGGGTTTTATCTGAAGCTTGATCTGTAGCCGGCTGCCGAGGCGATTGCACTCGTGTTTTATTATCATCTGCTTCCGTATTTTTTGGCGGGGCAAAGCGAGTCTTGTCATCGGCAGCTTGATTGTTGCTCGGCGACGTTGGTTTCACCTGTGTTTTTTCGTATTCGTTTGCATCGCTCATCGTAGTTCTTCCGCTACTTAATCGTCACTATCCCTGCGTACTAAGCAGCAGACACTCTACCCGGATTGCCTTTAACAACAATCACAGAAACATTATCCCTGGCGCCACATTCAAGAGCCCTTTCCATTAACTGATCCGTACTTTGCTGAACGTCGCGAATAGCCATCGATTGGACGATCTCATCAAAAGCAACGGCATTGTAAAGGCCGTCGCTGCACAACAGAAAGCTGTCGCCCACTTGTGTAGTGAAAAGTGTCATATCAACATTTAGTTCATTCTCCACACCAATCGCGCGCGTAATCACATTGCGGTTGGGATGATTTTCACTTGCTTCGCGACTAATCAGGCCGAGTTCAATCATCTCTTCCAACTGGCTGTGGTCGCGGGATAATTGCACCAATTGCTGGTTGCGATAGCGATATAACCTTGAATCGCCCACCCATAAGCAAGCTCCTATCCGCCCTTTGATCACCATAACCACAACTGTGCTTCCCATGGTGCTGCCGTCAAACATGATTTGAGCGTATTCAAGCATGAGTTGATTCACATCAATCAAACAATCTTCAATGAGGTCGACACAATCGCTCAGGTTCGCGCAATCCTTCACAGCAGCAAGTGCATCGACAATTTTACTGCTAGCGATATCGCCGACCTTATGCCCGCCCATTCCATCAGCAACAGCCCATAAGCCTATATCCGCTCTGGCCAAAACAGCGTCTTCATTTACTGTGCGCACCATACCTACGTCTGTTCGCACGCCGCTTACCCATGAAATCGGGCGTCTATATGTTGTATCTGTCATTAGTGTTGCACCGCGCTGGTAATGCTTTACATCGGGGTTGAATGAGATTTGAGACTATAGGGTTGATGCCAACCTCTGGCCGACCATTGGCCATCAAGCAAAGCGGCGACTCCGCGTAGCGAAGGCAAGCCGCGCGTGTAAAACAACCCGGGTTCGACAAACTGGGAGCCATAAGCTGTAGCCCAAAGTGAATAACTCACTAATTGTTCTTTGCAAATGGAATCCAGCAAAAATGGATACACACTATCAATTGATGCTGCGTCATTTTCCAAATGAATTAATGTTCCCTGCTTTTCCCGCATAGCGACATCGGGCTTGTACGCGCTATCCAATTGGTATTTATGTTGATTAAGCTCGGTGGCCAAATCATCGATCTGCAGTTGCCCGGATAAGGCTTTGAGCGCAGCTTGTTCAATTGCCTCGTACCACTCATTTTGTTTGATCATATCAAAGGGATTGGCATTGGCAGGAAGGCGAGCCGCCACCGAAAATGGGAAATATCGCCCGACCCGATCCACACTGGGCAACATAATTCCCGCCCAGCAACTACCATCCACAACGCCTTCAGATAAAACAAAACGCCAGATCGGACTCGTTAAATAAACATCCAGCCATTCTTCGCCAATTTGCTCTTGCGAACTTCCCACAAAACCTTGCAACCAGGAATCCCAAGCGTTGATAAAATTACTCGGCAGGTTGCGATAAATAAAATCACCGTGCGCGGGCAATTTTCCAAACAAACCCACTGAAGAATTGCTGAGGTTCATTTAAATCGACTCCGGGCAGCGGAATGATGAGAGCAGATCATTTTTAAATGGATTATGAACGCTGGTTGCCCGGCCTTCATACACTATTTGCCGCTTAGAACGCGCGGCACTTTCTGTATCCGCGGAGTGGCCAAAGGTAATTAAATAAATATTCGACTGCGGTGTCGATTGAATTGCCGATGCATCCATTAAGCGGAACCACGCCCAAGGACCATTAAATACCTTATCAAATTGCGCGCCGCTCAAGTCTTCAAAAATGACACGGATACGACGCGATTCATTTTGACCAGACCAGGTGATTGGTTTCCAGAATTTTGGACCGTGATTATAAGTTAAACGCTCATCCCCTAAATCAAGGGTAAATACCGCATCCTCTTTATCCATCGATAAAGGGCGCAGTTCCAGGCTTATGCTTGGAGTTTCAGGATTTTGTCGAAAAAATACATCGCGAATACTGGCAGCGCGCTGCAATTGATTAACCGTGGCAGACGAAAAACCAATGCTGTAACCATCAACTGCGCGGTTGGACCAATTACTGCGCTTATCGATGAATGGATCGATAAACTCTTTTACAAATTGATCTACAGTACCTTGCGGTTTGAAGAAGCCACTGAAATCCAGAAGTGCCAGCTCATCGGTAGCCGTGCGATTAAGTGGATAACGCCCAGCCAAACCTTGCGAATAAGTTTGATATACACGTGCGCGCCACTCTTTATTCACATATTGATGAGCCGATTGCATGATGACCTGCCAGGCTTCGTCCGAAAGTGATGTCAACCAACGTTGAACAGGCTCCGGGGATGATTTGGCGTATGCCCGCAATGCAGTAACCGGATTGGCTGCACCACTGGTATAACGCGCTTTTGCAATTTCAAAAGATTTTTGCTCTGCATCGGGCGACAGCGCAATCTCTTGTATAAATGTTTTCAGGGCCTCCAACTGTTGCATTGTCGATGAGATTGGAGCAGGTCCGCGCGCGGACTGGGTAACCAAATTGTGCAAATCATTGAAACGTTTATCGACAACGGTTGTTTCAACATTGTCAGCAAGATAATTAACTGCTTTGCCAGCTACACCGGTCGTGACCTTATCGGCAGCAGCATCCAATACCGGAGGCGTAAGTTGCGTATTGGTTTTAGCAACATCCAGAATAGACAGTACGGGTGAATACACTGGATCAACAAAAGTCGCCAATGCTGTATTTAATGATTGCAGGCCTGCAAATTTGGCAACATGTAACGAGTTATGAATTGTTAGCCAGGTATTACTGTAATCTGCGAGATAGAAATCCTTCACCTGCTTACTAATTTCCTTAACATCGCGATTGATAAGCGCCTGGTTATCACCGCCACCAAGCACCCACTCTTCGTCGACAACATCGCCAAATAAAGGCGAATCGGGTGATAAATCCAAACTTTTGTAGCCCTGAATGGTAAATAACACCGGGATTGTTAATGCTGATTGATTTGTTCCATCCATATTGAAAGTGGTTCGTACTGATTCACCATAAAGATTGAGCACATTCACCATTTGATTGAATTGCGGATCAGCCTTAATGCGACTATAAATGCGCTGCGCAACGGGGATGCGCAATAAAGTCGCGCGAGTTTGAGCAACTAAGGGGGCGTTTAATTCTGACGCAGGTATTTCATTCAGGAGCAATGCATTGAGATGATTTTGTAACTCCGTGCGCCGCGCCACATCATTGTTGTATTGTTTGTCCCAGTGGGTTTCAAACCAGTTTTTCAAAAGTGGTTTATCCATGTGCTCAATAGCATTGAACATTACGTAGATACGAAATGTCTGGTATAAGTCGCCGTTTGGATCTCCTTGCTGAATCACTTTTTCCAAGGTGCGCAAAAGCTGTGGCAGAAAAACTGTTGTTAGTTTGTGTTGATATAGAGCGTCCGCTTCCTGATCAACCTTACCATCGTAAAGCCCCATGCCATTTAGCCAGGGATGTGCCTCCTTGTCATAAACACTGCTTGCTTTAGCAAGCGCATTAAGTGCGGGCAACGCCGCGCTGGCATCGGCATTCCAACTATTGATTTTTTGTTCTTCTGTTTTAAATACCGCTATTTGCTCCTTCACTTCGCTCATATACAAACTATTGCGTGTGACACTGCCGCTCCACAGCAGCACAATTAACAAAGTGACTGCCGCTATACCGGCATACGCTGCATTTTGCGACCAGCGAATCATGCGCTCGTAGCGCATATTGGTACCCACCAATTCAGATTCAGGAAAAATAACTTCGCGAAATAAGCGCGCAATGAAAAAGCTTTTTCCGCGCTGGTTGGTTGCTTGTACCGCCTCTCGTGCAAATCCAAAATTGGCAGACACGGATGTCATCAAGCGATCAATAGGAGTTCCATCTTGTGTACCGCTGGAGAAGTAAACGCCGCGCAAGTAAGGTTGAAACTGAAAGCGATTTTGCGCAAAGGTGCGTTTAACGAACGTTTCTGCAATTTGATAAAGGTTTTCCATTTGCAATGGAAAACTTTCAATTGCTGCACAGCGTTTAACATCGCGCTCTTGTTGCATACGCCAAATTACACGGTCGTGCAATCGGCGTGATAATTTGGTTAATTCATGACTTAAAAAATCGAAGTCAGGGCTTTGTGTTGGCTTCGGTGCATTCGGTAATGAAACACCCCAAACCTGCTCCCGCTCTTCCTTGCCCAAATCTTCAAAAAACTCACTGAATCCGGAAACCAGATCGGACTTGGTAAAAAGCAAATAAACCGGAAAGCGGATTTCCAGTTTTTCCATTAATTCATCGAGACGAGTACGAATAGTTTTGGAATTTAATAATCGCTCTTCTTCTGTTTGAATTAATAAATCCTGCAAGCTGATAGCAACAATTACACCGTTTACCGGACGGCGACGGCGATTACGTTTAAGCAGCGATAAAAAGCCTTCCCATGCAGAACTGTCGACTAGTTTATGACTATCTTGTGTTGTGTAACGCCCGGCGGTATCGATCAATACAGCTTCATTTGTAAACCACCAATCACAATTGCGGGTACCGCCGACGCCTTGTAAAGCGCCCTTGCCAAATTGTTCTGCAAGGGGAAATTCAAGGCCGGAATTAACCAAAGCGGTCGTTTTACCCGAGCCAGGCGGGCCGACGATAATGTACCAAGGTAATTGGTACAGCGCCTTTTTCTTGCCTCTACCACTAAATTTTAATTTGTTTAGCGTATCCAACGCCTGACGAAAACGATCGTTAATTTGAGCAATCTCATCCGCTGCTTGCTCAGAGGCTATATCGGATTGCGCATAGGCGTTATTTTGCTGCAAATCGGTAACCAGCGCGGTATTACTACGCTTGGTCATCATCTGCAGGCGCAAATTATTCAATCCCCATAGGATCACAGCCGCCATAATCAAAAGTAGGCGAGTAACCGGGCTTGCCAGCGGTGCTTCGTTATTTTCACCAAATTTAATCTGCGGGCCGGCAAACCAAATCAATAACGCAACTAACACTAGCCCAATAACCGAAATCACTACTGGATGCGTAAAAAAACGACCAATTTTATTCATATGATCTAGAGTCTTCTTTTGCTGCGCTACAGCGCATAATCAATTTACATCCGGGACATCTGCTGCGATCTAAATAATTTAAAAAAACTTATACAGAGATAGACCCGTTATTTATTTTTTGTCTTCCACAATAAGATCGGCAATTTCATCCGCAACAGGGCTGGACGATGAATAAAGCCAATAGCGCAAACCGGAATAGCTGAAGAACAAAATTGTCACCATGAGCGCAACTACAACCCAGAGCGGAATATATTCAGTTAATGGATTTCGTGTGCGCCCCAAGCCATTCCATGATGGAGACAAGGTTCGTTCATAGTCCCCGCGCTGACGGCGGATAATCGAAAATAGCTCTTCCCGGACCTGATCTAACGCTTCCTTACCGCGATTCATAAATCTATATCGCCCTTCAAAGCCAAGGCTCAAACAAATATAAAACAGCTCTATGACATCCAGATTTTCTGACGGCGATTGGCGCAAGCGGTCCAGGATCAGAAAAGACTTTTCACCTCCCGAAGTTTCACCATGGAATACACTCAGAAGGGTGCGTTGTCCCCATCCGCTTTCGGTACCCCACGGAGTATTCAATACTGCCTCGTCCAACACCGAACACATCAGGTATCGCACCGACAATTGCACTTCTTGTTTAAGCCCCAAGTCGCGTAATTGTGCTTCAAGCGCCCTGATTTCATTCGTCAAACGTTGATGCAAACCACCTACGTCAGGATGGCTCAAAGAACTGCGTGTTTTTGCAAATACCGCAATCAAAGTCGATGCTGCTTTAACAATCGGATTCAATCCATGATCAGCTTTAAAGTTCGCTGCGTTTGGGTCGATCGGCATACGCCCACTGGAGGGCGATGAATAAGAGGGAGCCGGTGGTGGAGCTTGGACGGGGATATCGCGCCCCCCGGCCGCCAAGCTTCGGCCACCGGGTGTAGGACGCATAGTAGTGCGATCGCCACCCGGCATAGGCTGTTTAAAAACCGTTTTATCTAAATCGTCCGCAGACATATGGCACTCCCTGTGTTGACAGGTTAGTTAGCAAAATTCGAATATTTATTTAACGCTAAAGGATGCAAAATTTATTGGCGAACCGCCCAAAACTCCATTTCAATCCCTGGAAAATCACCACCTAGATGCAGCGCGAAACCACCAGACTGGGACAGCTCTTTCCAGAAATCGCTGTGGCGATCCAACTCGAAATAGGTATAACCTGAGCGAAATGGAATTTGTCGCGGAGCAACCGGCAATGGGCGAAGAGTAATACCAGGCATGGCAGCATTTACCAGTTCCCTGATTCGCTCAACAGGGCCAATTTTAATTTGTGCAGGCAAACGCGAACGTACAATTTCTTCTTTCATATCAGCACGAACCGCCAAAATAAAAACCGCCGTTTTTAACAATGACCTGTCGGCGATTTCAGAAACACGAATACCGTATTTCTTTTCTACCAATTGCAGCGATATCGCCGTCTGTTCATAAACCATCGAAAGATATTCACGCAGTGCCGACAACACCGGAGTAAAGGTTTGCTGCAAATTATCGTGTAGGTATGTTGGGAAAGCCGGCGGACGTTTCGTTTTGGTAACGAACGTTGACAGTTCACCTGCGAGCTGCAATAAAACCGCAAATAACTCGGTTGGATGCAGCCCCTTTAACGATGCCAAATGGTTGATAAAAGGTTCGGCACGATTTACCAATTGCAATAGCATATAGTCAGCTATCTCCGCAGTGCCGCCGCGGCGCGCATCCGCCAAACGCCCGGCAATTGATTCACCGCGATGGTGTAATAATCCACCGAGTTCCGTGATAAAACTGGCCAGTTTTGGGACAGCGCGGCAATCCAGGCAAGTTGCGAAGAATTGATCATCGAGAATAACGTTCTTATCTTCGCGCGCTTCAGTGATTCGCATTATGGCTATACATGCATAACCACTTAAATCATCGCTATCCAGCATCAACCGCAAACGTAATTTCGCGATGGCGATTGCGTGATCCTCGCCACCTTCCTGAGTAACATCACGTACCGGCAACTCGGTTGGATAATATCTTGCCAGCCCGTGGTTATTATCTTTGGACAAAACATCAACCGCCCCTGGGCGTTTTACCGGAACAGCCAGATAGACGATGGTGTTATGCAAGCCTACAGGTACGTCGATTACCGACGGCGATTCATCTGCTGTTGGAAAGCTGAAAGGCGTACCATCAGGAAATATTCCGCTTGCTTTGATCAGCGAAATTTTACCCAACTTCAATAGCTGATGATCTATTTCAAAATCCTGGACACCCCATGCATTACTGCCATAGGCAATGCATTTACGGTCTATATAACGCTCAATATATCGGTCTTGCTGCTGAAAATGCTGGGGATTGAGAAACATTCCCTCTGACCAAACCACTTTACTATCTAACGACATACGAATCCCACCGAATCACAAGGCAGCAACGCCAAAAGAAATTATTTTTTTACCAAGGAAATTGTTCTGCCAGAAAGCTTTATGGTCACCTTATTTTTGATGACATTATTTTCGGTCACTGGAAAGATAACTTTATAGGTCGAGCCAGGGTACTGGGAAAATTCTGCATAAATGGCAATCATTTTTGCACCTGGTTCAAGTACAAAAGTTTCGACACGCCCAACACCGGGCAATAAAGGTTTCAGAACTTGCTTACTAATAATATCCCCACCAAAAATTTCTTTGTCGCGTTCATAAATATCAATAAAGTCCGCTTTATCAAATGCGGTTGCAGACTTGAGCTGATAAAAACGAACAAACACAGGCGAGGGGCGCGAAGAATCATCTGGGTTAATATCTGATGCCACTTCGAAGGTGAGTTTTAAATCTGTATCGAGATTTAATACACCACCAACACGACTTTTTGATGAACTGCAGGCAAGCAAAAGCATCGCTGTGCTGATAATGGCAAGCATAGTGATTGCACGATTGATAAACGAGCGTGAAAAAAACAGTAGAAAGCGATTATTGCGAAGCATTATTGTTGACCCTTTTTTCGTGCTGCCGCGAGGCGGCGAAGCTGATCTTCATAAGCACTTACAAAATCGCTACCAAATAAGTGTTGGAATGAAGATTCAATATTATCGACAAAACCTGAGTAATATTCCGTATAACTGGTCCAGTATTTAGCCTTTTGCATTCCCGGGATAACCCCTCCCCGGCCTTGCTTATTAAAACTTTTCTCCAAGCCTTCAGGATTAAACCGTTCCATCATGGATTCAAAACCTTGGCGAATACCGCCAATCATCGCAACTTGATGCTCTGCTATTTCCTGAAAACCTTCCTTAAACGCTTCCACCGGTTTTTTATAGGCATTGGATTTTTTCACAAACATATTTTCAAGTGCATCGTCAACACTAACGGAAAATTTCAGAGGATTATTTTCTACCGGCTGGATAGTCGTAACATTCATGCGAAATTCGTTTTTAATACTGGTGCGTGAACGCAATACCCCCATCATGCCCTCGGTAATTTCACGCATTAGCTGACCAGTCATTATGGTAATGTCCGCGATATCCTGATCCGACAGTCGTGAAGCGTCCAATCCCATAGCCTCGATCAAAAGATTATTGGCAACAATTGGAGTTGGAGGGACTGCTGCTTGTGCGGTGACATGATTAGTCTTTTCAATAGCGATTGAGACAGGCGGCGCCACCTTGGCTATCGTTGTTGGCGGTATTGGTGTAGCCGCCGTCGTATCAATAGAGCCTATTCGCTCGGCGAGCGGCTGCCGCTCAACACGCGGAGTCGGAATAACTACCTCTGCAGCAGCAACCTGCTTCGCTGACACCTCTTGCGCAATAGAAACATCTGCAAGGGGGTCCGGCGACTGATAACCAAAAGGCTTTGTGTGTACATCAGAAAAATCGTCTTCCCAATCTTCCGGGATCAGGTTTTCCCGTGTGGCTTCAGGCCAGGTCATTGCCTGATCCATACCGTGCGAGAGATCCACCGGTGCGAAATTTTGCGGGATATGCGAAGGCGATGCGCCAAAAATATCGTCTATTGAATTACTAGCGGCAGCAGCTGTTTCACCTATAAAACTTGTGCGCGGTTCTGGAATTTTATTAGCCTTATCCCACATCGCCAAGGGGTCGAGCGGCTGATCAAAAATCGGCGCACTATTGGCACTTAAATCATTATCAAATGGATTGCCATAAAGATTAGAGGGCGCGGAAGAAGGACGAGCAAAAAAATCTTCATCACTATCAAATGGCGAGGCAGCCTGCATAGTATCGGGAATGGATACTGAAAAACGATAGTCCCCTATTTCAAACGTATCACCATTATTCAGACGAGACTTAACACTTTTGCCGATGGGTTCGGGTGAACCATTAAGGAAGGTGCCATTGGTACTTCTATCAACTAGATAGTAACCATCTGAAACCCAAAGGATTTCACAGTGACATGAGGATAAGAATTTATCGGGATCGGGCAGCTGCCAACTATTTGTAGCTGCTCGGCCAAAGGTGCCACCTTGTTCATTGAATAAATGACTGGTCCTGGATACAGAAACGCCTCCCGGAGTTTTTACTAACGTAACCTGTAACGCCATTTGACCTTCATCCTTTAACGTTCCATCTGCAGTAGTGCACTATTTTTAATAATTTATGGTGTGTTTAATCAGTTTTGCATGTCGCATCACATTCGCATTTTCCATAATTGTGAATGGTATCATGGCATTAAAACCTCAGACTACCGCTAGATTTGTGACGCAATTCGCCCTGTTGATTATAACTTTTTACGCCAGTTCTTAATTTATGCCGTTGATTGTGCTAGCGTGGCCAACCTTAGACTCAAGGTGCTGAACTATCTCAAAGTAATAATCCAAAAGATAGAGCTCTCAAATCAGCGTTAGGCGTTAATAAGATAGGAGCCGCCGTCTGCGGTGGTAAAACCTAAAAAAGGGATATGTATTAAAAATGGCATCACAGCCTGTATTAGATCTTGCCAGCCTGCTGGCCCCCATCTCTTCCGAACATCCAACCGGCATAGATTTGCGGCTGGACGCTTCACCATTGTCAAATTACCAGACCATCAAAACCGCGCGCTATGCGGCTCGTGATGCAGAAAAAAATAATCTTTATAAAGAGTCCAACGGCGAAGCGGATGAACACTGGAGAAAAATACTCTCGTTAGCACCGGGTCTTCTGATGCGCGAGAGCAAGGATCTGGAGGTGGCCACTTGGCTGACTGAAGCGTTAATTCGTCGCAATGGATTTCAAGGCGTCCGCGATGCATTCTTATTAATAGACGGCTTGATTAAAAATTTTTGGGATCAGCTCTATCCTTTACCTGATGAAGAAGATGGAATTGAAACTCGCGTTTCGCCGCTTGCCGGCCTAAACGGTACAGCAAATGAGGGCGTGCTTATTGCCCCAATCAGAAGGGTCCCGTTAACTGAAGGTTACTCGCCAGGACCTTTTGCCTATTGGCAGTATCAACAAGCAGTTGAACTAGAGCGAATCACTAATGAAGACGCTCGCTCCAATAAAGCAGAAAAGCTTGGCTTTACCTTGGCTGATATTGAGCGTGCGGTCGAAGAATCGACACAACAATTTATTCTCGATCAATTCGATGACATTAATGAAACCATCGAATGCGCGAAAAGTGTTGAAACATTACTGGACCAATTATGCGGTTCAGAGCACGCACCCTCTATGCGCGCGATTGTCACCGCGCTGGAGGAATGCAGGGGAGCGCTAAACCATATAGCCAAACATAAGCTTCCTGTAGAGGCTGAACCTGTTGTTGCCGCGACAGAAATAGTTGCAGTAAGCGGATCAGGCGCTACCCAAACAACTATAACGAATACTGCACCAGCCTTGGTTACTCGCGAAATGGCGTTTAAACAATTGTTGGATATAGCAAAATTTTTTAGAACAACCGAACCACACTCCCCTGTGTCTTATGCGCTTGAGAAGGCCGTAAAATGGGGCAATATGCCACTTGACGAACTCATCGTTGAGCTTATTCCAGACTCTTCGTCACGAAAACATTTCAGTGAGCTCACTGGTGTTATGACTAATGAAGATTAACCAAACCACCTAGCCAAAGAGGATTAGGGATTATGTCCGATAGCATCCACGATAAACTTAAACGCGTTAGAAAGCCACGGGTTCATATCACTTATGACCTCGAAACAAACGGCTCTATCGTTGAAAAAGAAATCCCGTTTGTGATGGGCGTGATGGGCGACTACTCTGGTGACAACACTGAAGGAAAGAAATCGCTTAAAGATCGCAAATTTTCACAAATTGATCGCGACAACTTTAACGACATCATGACCAAGGTGAACCCTCAGCTGCGCATGAAGGTGGAAAATCTCCTTGAAAATGATGGCAGTGAAATGTCCGTGAACCTCGATTTCAAAACCATGGAAGATTTTGAGCCGCACAGAATTGTTGAACAGCTTGAGCCATTAAAGAAGCTCATGGATACGCGCAATAAGCTCAGAGATCTGCTCACCAAAGCTGATCGCTCGGAAGATCTTGAAGCGATACTCGAAGATGTCTTGAGTAATACCAACGCGCTCTCGTCATTGTCAAACGAGCTCGGCGTAGACAAAGACGGAAAATAGAGGATAGAAAATGTCTAATCAGGAACAATTTGAAAACCAGCAGCCGGAAACCCAAGTTGCAGAACTGAGTTTTCTTGAACAAGCAATCAGCGCAACCAAACAGACTTCCCGCGACGAAACCGAAGAACTGCTTAGAACCCTAACCTCTGAGGCGATGAAAGGCACAGTCAAGTGGGACAAGAATTTGTCAGTGACAATCAATGCGGCCATCAAGGCGATTGATGAGGCTATGTCAAAACAATTGGCTGCCGTCATGCACAATGAAAAATTCCAAAAATTGGAAGGATCATGGCGTGGTCTCAACTACCTGGTGAGCAATACCGAAACCAGTAACCAGCTTAAAATCCGCATGCTCAACATTAGCAAAAAGGAATTGGGCAAAGACCTGGAAAAAGCAGTTGAGTTTGATCAAAGCCAAATTTTCAAGAAAATTTACGAAAGTGAATTCGGTACTGCAGGCGGCCAACCCTACGCTGCATTGGTTGGTGATTTTGAGTTTTCAACCCATCCGGATGACATCTCCCTGCTATCAAAAATGTCCAATGTAGCAGCTGCTGGTTTCTGTCCATTCCTATCAGCCGCATCGCCGAAAATGTTTGGCTTCGATAGTTTTACCGAGCTGTCCAAACCGCGCGATCTTGAAAAAATCTTTGACTCCGCTGAATACATTCAGTGGCGCGGTTTCCGTGACACAGAAGATTCCCGCTTCGTAACCTTGGCTATGCCACGCGTATTAGCGCGTCTACCTTATGGTCAGGCAACCAAACCTGTAGAAGCGTTTGGTTTCGAGGAAGTATCACGCAACCAAGATGGTCGCCACACTGAAACTGATCACGATGATTATTGCTGGATGAATGCGGCCTATGCATTAGGGGCCACATTGACCAGAGCGTTTTCAGAGTATGGTTGGTGCACCGCTATTCGTGGCGCTGAAGGTGGTGGCAAGGTTGAAGGCCTACCTAGCCACACATTTGTTAGCGATGATGGCGATACTGATCAAAAATGCCCTACAGAAATCGGTATTACCGACCGTCGCGAGGCAGAGTTAAGCAAATTGGGCTTCTTGCCAATGTGCCACTACAAAAATACTGATTACGCCGTGTTTTTCGGTGCACAGACAACTCAACGCCCGAAAAAATTTGACGATCCTGATGCGACAGCTAACGCAGCAATTTCTGCACGACTTCCCTACATCATGGCAACCTCACGTATTGCGCACTTCCTCAAGACTATGGCGCGTGACAAAATCGGTTCATTCATGGAGCCGGGTGAAGCCGAAGTATGGCTGAACCGCTGGATCAGCAATTACGTGAATGGTAGCGAAGGCGCCAGCGCTGAAGCTAAAGCACAATATCCTTTGCGCGAAGCAAGGGTTGAAGTTAAAGAAGTTCCAGGTCAGCCAGGTGTTTACAATGCGGTGGTATTGATGCGCCCATGGTTGCAAATGGAAGAGCTGACAGCTTCGTTGCGCTTGGTGGCGAACATTCCAAAAGCAGGTTAATTGTTCTGCAGGTGAATAGTTATCCCAGAGGGGGAAGATAAATCTTCCCCCTTCCTCTTTTAATAAATGGATTGTTGTTGTGTCAGCTCTTAACCACCAAGGTACATCAGCAGATATATCCCGGAATGCAAACGTAGACTTGCTTGAATCACTTTATCAACGCAAATCCTACATTACCTCACTCTCCGGTTTTCTTGTTGAAGACGATCCTTATAAAGCCCTCGGTTACTGGCTAAGCAATTTTGAAAATATCACTGCTGCAACTACAAGTGGTGATATCTGTTTCATCATCAATAAAGCAATCGCACGGATCGATCACCTGATTAATGATCAGGTAAACGAATTGATTCATCATCCAAAATTACAGCAGCTTGAAGCCTCATGGCGTGGGCTTTGGTACCTCGTTGCCCAAGCTGACGGCAATCGCAATATTAAAATCCGTTATCTGGACATCACTTGGGCAGAAATAAGTAAGGATATAGAACGCGCGCTGGATGTTGACCAAAGCCAGTTATTCCAAAAAATCTACAGCGAAGAGTATGGGACACCCGGTGGAGAGCCCTATGGTGCGATTATTGGCGATTACGAGATCAGCCATAAACGTTCACCACGCCATCCTTTGGATGACATTGCCACCTTGGCAGGATTGAGCCAAATCGCAGCCGCTGCATTTGCGCCGTTTATCTGTTCAGCATCTAACGAATTTTTTGGCTTGGACTGTTTTGCAACTCTGGGCATGCCCATTAATTTGCACAGTATTTTCGCGCAAACTGAATATATTAAATGGCGCGCGCTACGTGAAAAGCAAGATAGCCGTTTTATCGGATTAACTTTGCCGCGCATTCTAATGCGCGAACCCTATCGCACCACACCCGGCAGTTACAAAGGCATTTTCTTTTATGAAAAATCCAATCCCGAAAATCATGCCGCTTGCCAATTGTGGGGAAATGCAGCTTATGCATTTGGCGGCGTACTAATTCGCGAATTTGCCAATGTAGGCTGGTTTGGCCATATCCGCGGAGTACCGCGCGATCAGATTGGTGGCGGTTTATTAACGAATTTACCCAAAATCAGTTTCGCAACGGATGCATCCAATATTGTCTGCAAGCCCTCTGTTGAAGTAATTATCACCGACACTATGGAGCGGGAATTAAGTGACCTCGGCTTAATGCCATTGTGTCACTGTTATGACACACCATTTAGCGCTTTTTATAGCAATCAATCGGTACAGCAACCGCGCAGTCGTTTGTCGCGCACAGAAGATATAAACGCGAAATTATCGGCGATGCTGCAACATGTGTTATGCGCCTCGCGCGTAGCACATTACTTAAAAGTCATGATTCGCGACAAGATTGGATCCTTCGTTACAGCTGATGAATGCGAGCGGTTTTTAACGGAATGGCTATTTAAATACACCACCGGGCGCGATGATTTGGAGTGGGAGGAGCAGGCTCGTTATCCGCTTCGCCAAGCCTCGGTGAAAGTAACCGAGCACCCGAACAAGCCCGGGCAATATGTTTGTGTTATTCATCTTGTGCCACATTACCAACTGGACCAAATGGTATCGGAACTAGAATTAGTAACCGAATTACTTCAGACCAGTTAACTAAACATATTTACACCAGGATGTTTTACCAATGCGAGTCGGAAAAAAACAGGAATTACGTCCCTCTATTTTAGATAGGCTAATGGATGATGAGCCGCATATCCAAATCGAACAGGACAAGAACCGCACGCAATATTTACGCGAACTACGCAATAGCGTTAAACGCGACTTGGAAAATTTATTAAACACGCGCTACAGAATGCAATCGCCACCAGAAGACTTTCAGGAACTGGAACTTTCTATATTAAATTATGGATTGCCAGACCTGGCGACGGTCAATATCGCAGATATAGAAAAAAAAAGAGCATTTACTAAAAATCTGGAAAAAACCTTGCGGACATTTGAACCCCGCTTTAAATCGGTCAAAGTTATTCATGTCGACAATAAAGACTCCACCGATCGCACTCTGAGGTTCCGTATAGATGCAACATTACATGCGGACCCAGCACCTGAAGTTATTATTTTCGATTCCGTTTTGGATCCCGTATTTAGGACTGTAAAAGTAGAAGAATCAAAACATGGCTGATGAATTACTCCCCTATTACGAAAAAGAACTCGCGTTCATCCGCCAAATGGGAGCCGAGTTTGCGGCAGAGCACCCCAAAATTGCCGGCCGACTAGGTATCAGCGCAGACACAATTGAAGATCCCCACGTCTCGCGCTTGATTGAAAGCTTTGCGTATTTGAATGCACGCATTCAACACAAATTAGATGACGATTTTCCCGAACTCAGCGATGCATTGTTAACAACATTGTTTCCGCATTATCAGCGTCCTATTCCATCAATGGCTATAGTGCAGTTGATTCCGAATCAGGATCAGCTGGAAGCAAGTTATGAATTGCCAGCACAAACACTGTTGGAGACCGAGCAATTCCAAGGGGAAAACTGTCGTTTCAGTACGGTATATAACACCGAGCTATTGCCTGTAAGCGTTAAGGATGCAAGCTTGGTAGGTCGCCCATTTGCAACGCCAGGAGCAAACTCTGTGCGCGGTGCGGGGGGCGTTTTACGTCTTCGCCTTAAAACATTTAATGAATCTATTAATTTTCACGAGTTGCGACCAAACCGTTTGCGGTTTTATTTGAAAGGGCAGCCGCAGCATATTCACCCGCTTTACGAGATGATGCTCAATGAATGCCAGCAATTGGTATTGGCAACATCTGAAACTGACATCAAGCCAATTTTCTTAGGAAAAAATTGTATTAAAGCAGTAGGGTTTTGCGATAGCCAAAGTTTGCTTCCCTACCCGGCACTCTCCTTTTCAGGTTATCGATTGTTAAGTGAATTTTTTGTTTTTCCTGAAAAATTTATGTTTATCGATATTGAAGGCTTTGCAGAACATATTCCTGATACCGCCACTACAGAACTAAACCTTTACCTGTATCTAAACCGATCAGATGTAGAGCTTGAACACAACATCAATAACAATACATTTGTGTTGGGTTGTACACCGGTAATCAATTTATTTAATCACAAAGCTGACCCAATAAAAATTGAGCACACCCAGCGCGAATATCAGGTTATCGCTGATTCACGGCGACCGAACGGGTACGAAATTTATTCAATTGATAAAGTGGTAGCGAGCAGTGCGGCCGGAGTACAAGAAACATTCCTACCATTTTATGGCCTCAAGCACGAGCACCTGGATTTGCAAACACAATCGTTTTGGTTTGCAGCGCGCAGGCACGCAAAGCTTGGGTACGGAGAGCGGGATGAAGGTACCGATGTATTTCTCAATCTGGTTGATTTGAATTTTAATCCAAACCTTCCGGAAGATCGTACACTCATTTTGGATACCACCTGCAGCAATCGCGATTTACCAGCAAAACTGCCCTTTAATCTCGAGCAGCCCAAACTCCAATGCGTCAATGCAGCACCTCCTTGCGAAAAAATTCGCTGCCTGACACAACCATCAGTGGCCATTCGCCCACCGATGAGGGACGGCGCCCGTTGGCGATTATTGTCTCACTTGAATTTGAATCACTTGTCGATTACCGGCTCGCGCGATGCAACTGAAGCATTGAAAGAAATTTTGCGCCTTTATAATTTTAAAGATTCCTCAGCGACCAGGGCACTTGTTGATTCAATTCAATCGCTAAGTGCCAAAGGCGTAAATGCGCCCTTGAATATTGATGGTCGGGTCACATTGTGTCGCGGTATTGAAATTGAAATAGAGCTTGATGACTCCCAATTTACCGGAAGCAGCAGTTATTTATTTGCGACTGTGCTGGAGCATTTTTTTGGATTGTATTGCTCGGTGAATTCATTCACCAGATTATTAGTTAAACGCAAAAATAAAGAAGGTTATCTAAAGAAATGTCCTCCACGAGCTGGCGACAAAACGCTTCTGTAATTGACACAGTTCTGAAGGCTCCGCATGAGTACAGTTTTTTCCAAGCTGTGCGATTGCTGGAGCGTGCTGCCTTATTTCCAGAAGCGGGTATAACGCCGGCGTTGCATCGCGCCAAAAAACATAATCCAGTTGCGTTATTCGTGCCGCCGGCATCTGAGATTTTACGCTTTAAAACGCGGACTTCATTAAGCTTTCCTAATAACGAAATTTTTTCCATCGCGCCTGACGCAGCACAACTGCCAACGAAGTCGTGGGAAATGCATATCAACTTTATGAATTTGGCCGGTAGCATCGGTGTTTTGCCTTACCACTATACGGAGCTGATACTGCAACGGTTAAAACAAAAAGATGAATCGCTTTTGCATTTTCTAGATCTCTTTAATCACCGAACAATATCGTTATTTTATCAAGCAGGAACCAAGTATTCGCTACCGATTGAATATGAGCGTAAGAAACTCAGCAGCAATAGCAAGAAAAATAAATCTGCCTCATCGCAATTATTGCTCTCACTTATTGGATTAGGCACCCAGGGGTTAAATGACAGATTACACATAAAGGATGAATCTTTACTTTATTACAGTGGCCTGCTAACGCAAAAAGTTAGAACCTCATGTGGACTGAAACAAATACTGTCCGATTACTTTGATCTTCCGGTAAGAATTCAGGAGTTTGTTGGCCATTGGCAAGAATTAATTCCCGATATACGCACGCAGATCGCGTCGAAGCAGGAACCTAAAGGATTAAATGCGTCGCTGGGAAAATCGGCGATGCTCGGGGCCAAGGGCTGGATTGCCCAGGGCAAGATACGGATATTGCTCGGGCCATTAAACAAGGAACAGTTTTACCGCTTTGCTCCCGGAACAAAAGCCTTAGCCGCGATGAACGATATGGTGAAACTCTACCTTGGTTTAGAGCATGATTATGAATTCGTCATTGAAGTAAAGCGGGCAGATTTGCCTAACAAAATAATGCTTAGCAAAAAATCTTCACCGATTTTAAGTTGGAATACCTGGTTATCAACGAGCGAGCAAAAGAGCAAAACCGCTGATAATGAAATATTAAAAATTACTGTGTCGGCGCAATTGTCGTCTTGATAATTACTAAAAAATTCGCACCAAAATTCACACCAATATAGTTTTTAAGGATAGAGCCATGATTAATATCGATTTAAAGTCACTCGTAGTAAAACTCAATGAGCAATGTCGCAATGCACTTGAAGGTGCTGCTGGCTTATGTTTAGCCCGCACGCATTACAATGTTGAAATCGAACACTGGTTACTTAAGCTACTTGAAATTCCGGACAGTGATATAGCTGTCGTCCTGGAGAAGTTTGACATTAATATTGGCAATCTCGTTCGCCACCTGAACCGCGAGTTGGATGCAATCAAAGCGGGCAATTCACGCGCGCCTGCTTTATCGCCGACGATTGTTGATCTGGCTAAAAATGCCTGGATACTCGCATCTGTGGAGTATGGCCATAGCAAAATTACCTCTGCCCATATTCTTGCTGCACTGCTGCTGGACGAAGGCTTGCGCCGCACAACCGAAGCCACTAATGGTGAGCTTAAAAAAATTGCGCCCGAATCCTTGCGTGAAGTTATACGCGGCATTATCGGCACGACTGGCGAATCAAAACAGGCTGGTAAAGAAGACACTGTCACAGGTGACAATGCAACATTCGCCTCTCCGAGCAAAACACCTGCACTTGATAAATTTACCGTCAACCTTACCGAAGCCGCAAAGAATGGAAAAATTGATGCGGTTTTGGGTCGCGATGACGAAGTTCGTCAAATCGTCGATATCCTCATTCGTCGTCGACAAAACAATCCTATCCTGACCGGTGAAGCTGGTGTTGGAAAAACTGCGGTCGTTGAGGGCTTTGCACTACGCATCGCTGCAGGTGATGTACCGGACCAATTAAAAAATGTCACCATCCGCAGTTTGGATTTGGGTTTATTGCAGGCAGGTGCAAGTGTAAAAGGTGAATTTGAAAACCGTTTGAAATCGGTTATCGCTGAAGTTAAAGCATCCCCCGAACCTATCATCATGTTTATTGATGAAGCGCATACGTTAATTGGCGCTGGTGGAAAAGAAGGTCAAGGCGATGCGGCAAACTTGTTGAAACCAGCACTGGCACGCGGTGAATTACGTACCATTGCGGCCACTACCTGGGCAGAATATAAAAAATATTTTGAGCGCGATCCGGCCCTGACCCGTCGGTTCCAAGTCGTAAAAATCGAAGAGCCTGATGAAGAAAAAGCCATCAATATGATGCGTGCTATTTCTGAGATGCTACAAAACCATCATCGCGTAAGAATTATGGATGAAGCGATTGTTGATTCAGTTCGCCTCTCCAGCCGGTATATTCCCGCACGCCAATTACCCGACAAATCAGTAAGCCTGCTCGATACCGCCTGTGCCCGCGTTGCACTCGGCCAGAGCGCAACACCCGCGGCAATTGAAGATACCCGTCGCCAAATAATCCAATGCACGGCCACCATTGATTCCCTGGGGCGTGAAAATGCCTCTCACGGCAATTACGCTGAGCGCTTGGAACAACTCGAAGCCGAAAAGAAACAATTACAAAACCATTTGGAAGTACAGGAAGCGCAGTGGCACGCCGAGCTGGAAAAAGTAAAAGCGATTCAAGCTTTACAAAAACAAATTGAAGATGAGTTTCACGCACGCAAAAACAATGTCGAACCGGCAAATTTGCCCAGCGCGTCAGAGTTGGCCAGCTTGCGTGCCCAACTTGACGCACTGCGTGAAGAGCTTGCTGCCTTGCAAGGTGAAACACCACTGATGCAAGTAAATGTTGATAGCCAGGCGATCGCAGAAGTAGTGGCAAACTGGACCGGCATTCCGGTTGGAAAAATGGTGTCCAACGAAATTAAAGCCATTCTCGATTTACAAAGTGCATTGGGTGAACGCGTCATCGGCCAACCACATGCACTGGAGGCTATTGCACAAAGCATTCGCACATCGCGTGCTGGTTTGACCGATCCACGCAAACCGATTGGTGTATTTTTTATGGTCGGGTCCAGTGGTGTTGGTAAAACGGAAACTGCGTTGGCATTAACCGACATTCTCTATGGCGGCGAACAAAATATTACCGTCATCAATATGTCTGAATTTAAAGAAGAGCATAAGGTTTCAATGCTCCTCGGTTCACCACCAGGCTATGTTGGTTATGGCGAGGGCGGCGTATTAACCGAAGCGGTGAGACGCAAACCTTACAGCGTAGTTTTGCTCGATGAAATGGAAAAAGCCCATCCCGGCGTGCAGGATATTTTTTACAATTTGTTCGACAAAGGCACCATCAAGGACGGCGAAGGCCGTGATATAGATTTCCGCAACACCGTTATTATCATGACCTCCAACGCGGGCGAAGAACATATTCGCGCGATGTGCGCGGCACAGGAAGAGCGCCCTGATCCTGAAGTATTACTGGATAATTTCCGCCCGCAATTGTTGCGCTATTTCAAACCGGCATTTTTGGGGCGCAGCACTGTCATCCCTTACTATCCACTCAGCGACGATGATCTGCTCAAGATTTGTGTCATCAATATGAATCGCATCAAGAAGCGTGTTAGAAGTCACTACAATGCCAACTTCACTTACGATGAAGATGTATTGCTACACATACTGGCGCGCAGCCAAGAGGTAGACACAGGTGCACGCAATATCGAAAACATTTTAACGCGCACCTTATTACCTGCATTAGCCACCGAATGCCTCAGCAAAATGGCAAATGGGGAAACGATTAATAATATCCATGTAGGTGTTACCGAAGAAGGTCAGTTTAATTATCAGATTTCATAAATAACCCGCCGTCAGCGAATACCGCTGGCGGCATTTAACATCCAATAATCTGTCGGCCAATTATTTTCTTTTTAACTCTACTCAAGCTTGCAATAACAAATGGAATTTTTAAACAATATCTCTATCGCTGGATTGACTGGAAACCGCAATCATTTCAATAGGTGTATCCGATATCTACTATTGAGTGCGTTCTTTGTGGCACCCTATTCTAATGGTGCGACAGAGCCATCTACTGATGGGCTTTTTTCTGCAGCGACATCAGCGGCCTACCAGGACCTTGCGCGCGAGCAGGCTGCTGCGGAAAAAATTAAGGATCTTGAGCAAATTATAAAATCATCAGAAATAGCGATAAAAAATGATGATCCCGCGACAGCGTTAACGACAATTGCGCGCAACATGCCAATTATCGCCCAACAAATTAATTCACCAAAAGCCCAGACTATTGCTGAACTAGCTTTATCAGTCCATGGGATAGGCATTGCACAATCTCTGTTGTCTGTAGCGAGAGAACAAGGCGATAGCTTTAGTGAAGCGCGCATGGTCTTTGAACTCGCCAAATATCAAGCAGATGAAACCCGCTGGGCAGAAGTAATAACTCTTTTAAAAAACCCAACCATTATCGAAAGCCTTACGAAAGAAGATGCTGCCGAAGCCAACTTAATTATTGGTACCGCACTACAACAGCAAAAAAAACACCGCGAGGCCATGGTTTATTATGAAAAGATAAAATCTGAATCGCTCCATTACCGGTTGGCACAGCTTAACCTTGCGACTGCTAACATACGGCAAGACTGGTGGACCGATGCGCATTTGGCTATTCAAAATGCGCTCAAAGTTAATAAGTCCAAAAAGGATGAGTTGGATTTCCGCCTCTATACCGTACTGGGATTTTCGCAAATTCAATACGGTTTTTATCGCGATGCGAGGGAAAGCTTCCGCAACGTTACCCTCACCAGTCAATACACCAACCGCGCGCTGCTTGGTTTGGGTGTGGCAGCATTGCACCAGGAAGATTTTATTGGTGCATTAAATGCTTTTAATCATCTTCGCGAAAAGCAGGAAAATGATATTTCCGTCGCCGAAGCTTATTTGCTCAGCGCTTTTGCACTGCGCCAAATTGGCCAACATGAAGCTGCCACCGCAAGATACCAGGAGGCGATTAGCTATTACGAACAACTGGCAGCAAAGCAAACTATTGCTGCATCCGATTTGGCAAACAAGCCAATCAATTTGCAAGCGAATGCCGATATTTTTATCCGCCCCGAATCAAAAAATAATAAGCGCTTGCGCCGGGTATTTGAAAAAATTCGCCTGATCGACAGTTTGCTTTCCCAATCATTGGCAGGAACCCGCACTAGTGCTTTGACCAATAGCAAAGCAACGCTGGAAAAAAATTACCGGACTCTTGCGCAAAAAATGTTACTGAAGGAACAAGAAACCATACAAAGTTATTTAAGCCAATCAAAATTTGGTTTGGCAACACTTTACGACGGAAATTAATCCGATGCGCTTAATTATTGCTTTCACTATTATTATGCTCGCCGGACTTGCCGGCTGCAGCTCTACTGAGCCGCAAGAACCTACATTGCGCACTATAGATATACAGTCATCTAAAGAAGGCGCGGCGCAAGTTTTTGTCAAACCAAAAAATGATGCGGAAATCAAAAAGGCCTACAACGATTACCTCAATTCAGCCTCATCAACCGAAAAAGGTCGTCGCTCAGCGATGAATCGCCTGGCCGAATTGGAAATGGCTGAATTAAATAAACTGGATGACTCACAAACCAATGCGCAAGCCAGTGCAAATAACAGCTCCACCTATAGAGAATCCATCCAGCGCACTATAACCCTATTGTCCTCAGCGCTCGCTGAATATCCAAATGCAAAAGACAATGACAGGGTTCTCTATCAACTCGCGCAAAACTATGAAAAATTGAATCTGCAAGACGAGTCATTGAATGCATTGACTGAGCTGGCCACACAATTTCCGCAGTCTGTTTATTATCCCGAAGCACAATTTCGCGTTGCTGAAAATGCGTTTATTACCGGCGATTATTTAACGGCCGAAAGTGCCTATTCCGAGGTGCTATTCACCGCTGGCCAAAATGAATTTTATGAACGCGCCCTGTTAAAACGGGGTTGGTCGCGGTTCAAACAAGGACTCTATCAGGAAGCCGTTGAAGATTACGTCGCCGCGATCAAGCATCGGAAGTTCGCCAATTACCAAACGCTTAAAGGTAATGAGAAAGACGATTTCGATGAGTATTTCCGGGCCTTGGCGCTGGCAACCGTCAATCTTGAAAATACAGATGTGCTTAAAGACTATTTTACAGATCCAACAGAAGCTGATTATCTCTATCAGGTCTACCAGGTTATTAGCGCTACCTACCTCACCCAAAAACGCTATGCCGATGCAAATAAAACACTGGATAGTTTCATCGCAAGTAATCCCGACTCCGATCAAGTACCCGAAGCCTATCTGCAGCAAATCGAGGTCTATAAAAAAGCGGGCTTAAACAATCAATTTGAAACAGCGATGGAAAATTTCTACCGCAAATTTAACACCTCTACCGATTATTGGAATGGCAAGGAAAATTCGCCGTCTTATAGCAATGTCAAAAAGGCCATGCGCGATAACATGCTGCTCGTGGCCGATGCGCAACAGCGCGAATTCCGGAAATCAAAAAATCCAGCCAACTTTGCTGCTGCGAATGAATGGTATCAGCGCTACCTCGGTCAATATTCTGCCTATGCAAGAAAAGACAAGGTTTACACTGCCTATGCAGAATTATTGGCAGCACAAAACAGGAATGCAGAAGCGCTCGGTTACTTTGAAAAAGCAGCCTATGACGGCGATATAGTGCTGGATAAAGAAGCGGCTTACGCCACGATTGATTTGACTGACAAGCTGTTTAAAGCCCAACCGGAAAATTCGCGCTGGCTCGATTTACATTTAACTTACTCGCTGCGCTCTGCCCAGTTGTACCAAACCGAGCCGCGCTATCAACAAGTTAACCAACATGCAGCCGCGCTCGCGTACGATAATAAACGCTACGCACAGGCGATCTTGTTCGCGGATGCAGTTGCGGGCACAGCTCCCGAAAATATGCGCAATGATACTAACTACATTAAAGGCCTATCCTATTTAAAATCAGGCAATCCAGCAGAGGCTGAAACTATTTTTGCCGAGCTTGCACGCTCCGCAAAAACAGCTCCCGACAAAACTCGCTTTAACAATAGTTTGGCCTTAGCCATTTACCAACAGGCCCAGGCGAAGTTGAAAGACAACAGTGTTGATGATGCTATTGGTAATTACGCCCGTGTTGCGCAGCAAACCAGCAGTTCTGAAATTGCACCGGATTCGCTCTATGAAGCAATCAATCTTTCAGTAAAAAATGAACGCTGGAATATGGCCGTCGTGAATATCGAGTTATTCCAAAAGCTCTACCCTAAACACAAGTTGTATCAGGATGCCACGCGGCAACTTTCCACTGCTTATGTAAAACTGGGGCAAACGGATCGCGCGGCTGTAGTATTCGAAAAAATTTCGTCGCAAGATGCGGATCAGGATATCAAGCGAGCAGCGCTCTGGCAGGCAGGCGAGCTGTATGAGTCCAAAAATAATTGGGCCGATGCAATTCGTGCTTTCAGCACCTATGCCAGCACCTATACAACGCCTTATGCGCAATACCTTGAGTCGATGAACAAATTGTCCCAGCTGTATACCAAACAAAATGCGTTGGATAAGGCCAGCTTCTGGCAACAAAAAATTGCCACTACCGACAAAAAAACCGTAAAGAGTTATAAAACGGACCGCACCAATTTTATCGCTGCCAGCGCTGCGTTATCTTTGGCAAAGGCGCAGCAGCGAAAATTTGAAAATAAACGTTTGGTCGAGCCATTGGCGCAGAATCTGCGTGAAAAGAAAAATTTCATGCAAGATGCTATAGCGCTGTTTGGCCAGGCGTCGTCTTATAGTATTGCTGAGGTTACTACCGAAGCGACTTATTCAATCGCGAAAATTTATCAGGTATTTTCAAAATCGCTGCTTGATTCCGAGCGACCCAAAAATCTTTCTGATGAAGAACTCGAACAGTACAACATTTTGATTGAAGACCAAGCATTTCCGTTCGAGGAAAAGGCCATTGAATTCTATGAAATCAATATGGCGCGCACAGCGGATGGCACCCAAAGCCCATGGATAAAACAGAGCTATAACGAACTGCAAACGCTTTTTCCATCGCGCTATCAACGCCAGGCAAAACTCGGTATTTATCGCGGCACCACGCAGTAACAGGTTCAGCAGCATGATTATTTCTACGCACAGATTATGGAGTCGATTGCAATGAAACTTGCAACAATACAATTAACGAAAAAGCTGCTGCTCATTACGGCCGTACTTTTAATAAGCGCGTGTTCATCCGGCCCAAGGTCAAGTGTTGATGCAATTCCTGCAAACGCCAAAGCGACACCATTGGCAGCAAAAGATCATGCGGCCTACACCAGTGCCCTAGCTGATTTTGAAAAAGGTAACGCGAAAGCAGCGGCGGCAGCTTTGACAAAAATTACCAATGACAACCCGGGTTATTTTGATGGTTGGATTAATCTTGCAACTGCGAATTATCAATTAAAAGATATTGCAGCAGCAAAGCGTGCACTGGTCCATGCGCAACAGCTGCGCGCGACCTCCGCACAGGTCAACAATCTTCGCGCGCTGATTAGCACGGAAGATGGACAATATAAAGAAGCTGAACAATTGTATCTGGCCTCACTAAAGCTCGAGCCCAAAAATGCCAGCACACACTACAACCTGGCTTTGTTATACGATATTTATTATCAGGATTTGGCGCAGGCGGTTTCTCATTACGAACATTATCTGGCACTGTCAAACCAAACAGATGAAGAAACCGAAGCATGGACAGCAGAGTTGAAACAAAAATTACTCGACAGGAACGCGCAATGAAAAAATACTCTACGTTATTAATTCTCTGCTTTGGTATTTCTTTATCTGTGTCTGCTAATAATAGTGACGTTGATGAACAAACTGCCGCAGAAGACAATAATCAGGCATTGCCCAATATTTTGTACGTGGTTCCCTGGAAAGACAGTAAAGGCACCAGGAAAGGTAAAACAAAACTGGTACTGCATGACTTGATTGGTGATATGTACGAACCGCAATTGGCGACTGATTGGGAGTAATTTTGCCTACTCATAACAGGTAGCGCAGGAAACCAATACATGGCGACCATTGTGTTCACTGCGAATGGGTCGCGGTTGTTTATCAATAATCGTCATCGCACGATAAAGTGCATTCTCTTTCATAATGGTGAGGCGCTCATGCTCCGCAGGATAACTCCAGGGATCCAATCCACCTTGTCCAATAAAAGCGCCTTTATCGACAGTAATTGTCTGCACGTGTAAGAGTTCATGCAACAGAGCATCCGCCGGCGATGCAATACAAAATGGTTTTTGATCATCGCACTTATCGTAAAATTTTAATTTTGCCCCGGAACGCGGATCAAAAAACACTTCCACCGAATCTATATCAAGGCGCGAGCCTTTGACATTGGTTTGAAATGTGTGCGGTGCATATTTCAATTTCCAGTCGGTATCGGCAATCGACATAATTAATTTGGTAGCTGCCGGATAGCGCGCGTAGTAGCGTGCAAGTTCGTGGATATCATCCTGAATGCCGGGCGGATATTGTTCAATGCCATCGACATGTGCGAGTAAAACTTTTGTCAAACTCTGGCTGACCAGAGAATCCTGCGCTTGCTCCAATAATTTTCCCGCCCGTGAAACTGCCCGCCCCTCTTCCGGCACAGCAGCAGTTGCATATTCCGGGGCAATTAAATTCAGGCTTAAATCTTCCTCTCCTGCGAAAGCACCGCTAGCGGAAATACCCATTGCCAAAAACACGATTGAGAGAAATTTTTTGCGTCTGCAATCGCGAACATGGGAGCCGGCTGCGCGCTGGTCTGCTTTCAAGCGGATGCCATGCTGGTCGGCATAAGATTTAAGACGGGCGAAATAATCCGGATGGGTTTGTGCCAGCGCCGGTGCGTGGACGTAATGGGGTACAGAATCGATAACACAGGCATGGATGGGATGGACATGAGCGGGTGCTGTGAGGCCAGCGCCAAACAGACTGTGCGCAATCTCGGTCCAGTAATCGGGACCTGTTTTTAACATCACTACCCACCTTTTGCCGCTATTAAGCCGATAATTCCATTCCCGAAAAACGGGTCTGGCCATGCTTAATCATAGAAGCCGGATACGCAGCACGTGCAATCAATTTGGCTGTAGAAAATGCGTGCTTACGCTAAAGGGGAATATCAAAAAGTCTCGCCACTCGCCAACCAGCCGTTGCACAGGGCCTCCAGCTTTTCCAGATCATATTGACGCAATGCGTTTGCAACCTGCTGATGTCGCTGTTTGCCCAATTGCTCCGGCGTTAATTCGCTGACGATTTTTTTGCACGCCGTCATATCGCCGCTTGCAGCGACAGTCGCCAGGTTTTTCAGCACGGGTTTAAGTGGATGTAAATCAACGGCCGCATCATCGACAGCAATCGCCGCCTGATTGCTACCACTGGCGCCATCAAATTTAACCCTGGCGTAACGCTGCAAAGCCTTATAGACATCTTCAAATGCATAGGGCTTGCCGATAAATTCCTGGAAGCCGCGGGAGAGATAATAAGCGCGCTCATGCTCCAGGCTGGATGCCGACACGGCGATTATAGGGATATCGCTGTAACCCGCAAACGAGCGCAAGCGATGGAGCATTTCCAAGCCGTTTAAATGCGGCATGCGGATGTCGGTAAACACTATATCGAACTGCTGCGCCTGACACAGCGCAAGGCCTTCGCGGCCGTCGTGCGCGGCGTAAGTTTCACAGCCAATCTGCTGCAACAAATCAACCAGGATTTCGCAGCTGGCGTGATCATCTTCCACCACCAACACCTTGCACTGGGTGCCCACTTGCAACTGTTGCATTGGTTGCGTGTCGCGCGCATCCAACACAATATTTTCGCTCACCAGGGGCAAACGCAAATGCGCGAGCGTGCCCTGCCCTAGAATACTGGAGAGGTGTAAATTGCCACCCATGCCTTCCGCGAGATGGCGCGACAGCGCAAGGCCAAGCCCCGTACCACCCGCATCTTCCCCCGCCTGCCCTTGTTTGAAGGCGGCAAATAATTCTGCCAGCTCTTGCTCGGAAATGCCGGGGCCGGTATCGCCGATGACAAATTCGACTTCATCGGCGAGATGCACTACGTGCAAGCTCACGCTACCTTCCGGAGTAAACTTAATCGCATTGCCCAATAAATTTAATAAAATCTGGCCGATTTTCTGGCGGTCGCCTTTCACAATATAAGGATCGGGCAAATCGACCTGGGTAATTAAATTCAGCCCTTTATTTTGCGCGCGCTCATTCATAATGATTTGGATATCCGCCACCTCCTGATGCAAATCAAAATATTCTTTGCGCAGGTTCAAGATGCCGGATTCAATTTTGGAGAGGTCGAGCACGTCATTAATTAATCCCAACAGGCGTTGGCTGGCCACCAAGATTAATTGCAAACGCTCGCGTTGCGTGCCCTGGATTTTTTCGTCGCGCATCAGTAATTGCGTATAGCCCAACACTGCATTGAGCGGTGTGCGGATTTCGTGGCTCATATTGGCGAGGAAGCGACTTTTTGCGTGGGTTGCTTCCTCGGCAACTTCTTTGGCGAGCGACAATTGTTTTTCCGCTTCCTTTTGTGCAGAAATATCGCGCCCGATACCGAGAATTCCCACTGCATTGCCCTGCTCATCGCGCACGGCAACTTTTAAGGTATCCAATAAATATTGTTCTTGCTCATTGACCTGAATTAATTGTTCATAGCGATGCAATTCATCGCTAAGCAATGCCTGCTGGTCATTGTGACGAAAGAGTTCGGCAAGGTCGCGCGCAACTAATTTTTCTTCGGTATTGCCAATGATATTGGCTTCGGTCTGCCCCAACATTTTGGCGAATGCCTTATTGCAACTGACATAAACACCATCCAGATTTTTAAACCACACCGGATCGGGAATATTATCGAGCAGGCTACGCAAATGCTGTTCGCGCGCGCGCAATGCCGTTTGCGATGCCTGCAGTTGCTCTTGCGCTTGCTGGCGCTGCAACACTTCATTGAGCAACCAGTCGTTGGCTTTGCGCAATGCTTGCGTATGGGACAGGACTTCCGCTTCAAGGCGCGTTTGGTTTTCGCGCAACAACTCATCATGTTCCTGCCGCGTGCGAATATAAGCCGTTAACAAGCCAATCAATGTCAGGCCGATTGCGAAAGCCGATACCTGTAACAAACTGGGTTGATACCAGGGGCGCGGATCCAATTTTGCCGCCAGCGTTATTTCCTGAGCGGCAGCAGCCAACCGCTGCGCTTCACTGTGCTGGATATAACCCAGTGCCGAGACTAAAAAAAATACCAGGCCAACACCTGCGCACAATAATAAAAACGCCTGTGCATGGGTATTTTCACGCACACGCGGAATCAGCAGCCAGGAAAGCAATGCAGTCACAACCAACATGCCAATGCTGTCGCCTATCCACCAGAACGCCCAGCTTTTTCCCAACTTGCCACTCGGCACCATGCCCAGCTCATTAAGGGTGTAAACACCAACGCTGGCAGAAAGCGTGGAGCATATAAAAATACTGCTGATGAATATCAGCGTGCGCCGCAAATTGACTAATAGATTGCTGCTCAACAAACCGCGATTAATGCGTGCGATAAGCAGTGCCTGCATCATGTCGGCACTGCTGTTCAATGCCGCTGCGCCCCACGTGGTGTAGCTGCGGCCGATATGCGGATCAAAATGGAGGATTTGCGTAGCCAGCAATGCCCCAAAAAAAAGACCCGGCAGCACGCGCGCGCCAAAAAGAAGAAAACCAAACAGTGCCAAACCTGCAGCAGGCCAGACCAACGAGACCTGCGAGGTCATCGAACTCCAGGCCATGCCAAATTCGACCAATAAAAAATAAGCCACCGCAAAACCCAGGTTAAGCAGTGGCAATTTGCAAAATAGATAGAGTGTCTTGCGCGAAAGTTTCAGCACGGGTCATTCACCTTGTGAACATCAGCCACCTTGCGCGAATCAATTCAGGCATTTTTCCAGCGCCTGATAATTTAATTCTTCCGGGCGATGATGGTAATAACCCTGCCCCCAAGTCACGCCCAGCTGATGCAGGAGCGCGGCAACTTCAGCGGTCTCGACAAATTCGGCGATGACTTCTTTGCCTAGCGAACTTGCCATTTCAGCAATGGATTTCACCATCGCGTAATGCGCCGGGTCGGTATCCATATCGCGCACAAAAATGCCGTCGATTTTAATTTTGTCAAACGCCAATTGGTGTAAATATGCATAGGAAGCGAAGCCGCTGCCAAAATCATCCAGCGCAAAATGGCAACCCAATTCGCGCACCAGTTGCATAAACTGCAGGGCAGAATCGACATTGACTATCGCCTGGGTTTCGGTGATCTCAAAACAGAATTTATGTGCAGGCAAATTGAGATGGTTAAAGGTGTTGATAATAAATTGTGCGAACTGCGCTTCACGAATCGAAATGGCAGAAAGATTGATCGACACCAGATCGATACGTTCGAGCAAGTGCGGATGCAAGGCAAATAAATTGAGTGTGTAGCCGATAATCCACCGATCCAATTCGGGAATTAAATGCAATCGTTCGGCGGGGCCGATAAATTCACCGGGAGAAACCATCCGTTGG
>DATIGS010000031.1:0-7941 GCA_035481425.1 Cellvibrio sp.
TCCGCCAAAGGCGAGCCTGTGCCAAAACCGGGCAAATCAATTGTGGTAACCGACGCGATTGTTTGCAGCGATTCCCGCACCGGTTGCCAGGTGCGGCTATCGCAACCCCAACCGTGGATCAGTACCAGATTAATCATGCGCAGCACCGCGCTGTAATTCCTGCATGATGTCCGCCAGTGCGTTTAACAATTGGTCCACTTGCGTAACGCTGTGTTCGGCTGAAAAGGTAATTCGCAAACGTGAACTGCCGACCGGCACGGTCGGTGGACGAATCGCAATAATTAAAATTCCGCGCTCGGCCAATTTTTGCGAAATGAATAAGGCCTTGGCTTCATCGCCAATCACAATCGGCTGGATGGGTGAAAAGGAATCCATCAACTGCAAATTCAATGCCTGCGCACCTGCACGGAAATGTGCAATTAATTGTGCGAGATGTTCGCGTCGCCAGTGCTCAGTTTGAATCAAACGCAAACTCGCGCGCGTGGCGGCGGCAACTGCTGGCGGCATAGCCGTAGTGTAAATATAGGGGCGGGCAAATTGGATAAGTGTTTCGATCAGGGTTTCACTGCCGGCGATAAATGCACCCGCACTGCCGGCCGCCTTGCCGAGGGTGCCCATTAAAATCGGCAACTGGTCTTGCGGCAAACCAAAATATTCTGCACAGCCTGCGCCGGTTTTTCCAAGGCAACCAAAGCCATGCGCATCATCTACCATCAACCACGCATTATTTTTTTGTGCGATTGCCGCAAGTTCCGGCAGGGGTGCACAATCACCATCCATACTGAACACACCATCGACCACAATTAATTTGCGCGCAGCATCGGTTTTGTCCAAACGGATTTGCAGATTGTCGAGATCATTGTGTAAAAAACGCTGGAAGCGCGCGCCGCTCAACAAACCTGCATCCAATAAACTGGCGTGATTCAACCGATCTTCAAATACCGCATCGCCCTGCCCGACCAGCGCGGTAATTGCGCCCAGGTTAGCCATGTAGCCGGTGGAAAATAAGAGCGCGCGTTCGCGGCCAGTAAACGCTGCAAGCTCCTCTTCCAATGCGTGATGCTCACTGGAATGGCCAGCAACCAAATGTGATGCGCCGCTGCCCACGCCGTATTTTTGCGCTGCATTTTGTAATGCCGCAATCACATCAGGGTGATTCGCCAAGCCCAAATAATCGTTGCTGCAAAACGCGAGATAATTTTTCCCATCCACGGTCACCTGAGGCGTTTGCGGCGACTGCAATAATTTTCGCGTGCGATACAAATGTGCAGCGCGGCGTTCAGCAAGGGCGGGAGCGAGAGTTTGATCGAGATGAGAAGACATGGAGAAAACACGCGTAAGGCAGCGTCGAAACCGAAGCTGCCATATGGACGATCACGAAATTTATTTTGCAGCGTTGTAGAACATTGAATCCATTGCCGCTTCTTGCAGTTGATGCACGATTGATGCTTCCTGTTCGCTTTCATCTTCATGCACTTCATAAGCTTCGGGTTTGATACCGAGCTTGTTGAACAATTGCATATCCTTGTTGGCTTCAGGGTTCGGCGTGGTGAGCAACTTTTCGCCGTAGAAAATCGAGTTAGCGCCCGCGAGGAATGCCATCGCCTGGGTTTGCTCATTCATTTGCTCACGACCAGCCGACAAGCGCACATGGGATTGCGGCATCAGAATACGGGCAACGGCGATAGTGCGCAGGAAGTCGAACGGGTCGAGATCGGCTTCGTTTTCCAGCGGTGTGCCGCCCACTTTTACCAGCATATTGATAGGTACAGATTCTGGATGCTCCGGCATATTCGCCAGTTGTTGCAGCAGACCGGCGCGATCATTTTCCTCTTCACCCATCCCGACGATGCCACCGCAGCAAACTTTCATACCGGCTTTGCGCACATTGGCGAGGGTTTCCAAACGGTCCTGATAAGTGCGGGTAGTGATGATTTCTCCGTAGTATTCGGGCGAGGTATCGAGGTTGTGGTTGTAGTAGTCCAGACCAGCGTCAGCCAACTCTTGCGCCTGCGCCTCGTCAAGCATGCCGAGGGTCATACAGGTTTCCAGACCCAGCGCCTTCACGCCTTGCACCATGGTGGTTACATAGGGCATGTCTTTGTTTTTGGGAGAACGCCATGCAGCGCCCATACAGAAACGGGTGGCGCCAGAGGCTTTTGCGGCACGCGCCTCTTCGATCACCTTTTCTACCGCCATCAACTTTTCACGCTCGAGGCCAGTGTCGTAACGGGCCGATTGCGGACAATAGGCGCAGTCTTCCGGGCAGGCGCCGGTTTTGATCGAGCAGAGCGTGCTGACCTGTACCTCGTTGGGATTGAAATGGGCGCGATGGACGCTTTGCGCCTGGAACATCAGGTCGCTGAATGGTTGGGCAAACAGGGCAAGGATTTCGGCGCGGGTCCAATCGTGACGGATGGTGGGGCTGAGGCTGGCATTCATAACGAAAGTCCAAAGATTTTGTAGGTAATTTTGTAAACAGATAGCCGCATCTTAACCGAGCCAAAAAAGCTGTCAACCCAAAAACCGATTCCAGGTTTACAAGTCGATTATGCCCATGCAGTTTTTGATGGAATCCTTTTTGACAAGCAGGACCAAGCTACCGACAATGCGACCATACGGATATTCACCGACAAAGGATTTGTATGCTGCACTTGACCCGCATGGCGACCGCCAGACTGTTCGACCAGCTTTTGCCAGCGCCCTGTTTATTGTGCGGGCTGGCCAGCGCCGACTATCGCCTGCTTTGCCCCGAGTGTGACGCAGCCTTGCCCCGCCTGAACCAGCAGCCTCATCTGTGCTCTTGCTGTGCCCTGCCGCTTAATAGCAACGCGCCCTTGTGCGGCAAATGCCTGCGCAAACCGCCGGCGTTTAGCGAGTCGAGCATCGCGTTTCGCTACGACCATCCACTCGATTCCCTGATCCAGCAATTTAAATATCGCCGGCAGCTAAGCAGTGGCAAATTGCTCGCCAGCTTATTGGCCGCAACCTGCCAACAGAGTGTGCGCCCCGATTTTTTGGTGCCTGTCCCTATGCATTGGCGCAAGCGCTGGCAGCGCGGCTTTAACCAGAGCGAACTTCTCGCCCACTGGGTCGGCAAGGCCTTGGGCATTCCAGTGCTGCCGGCCTGCAAACAAATCCGTCATCACCATTCCCAAAAAGGCTTGGGGCGCCGCGAGCGCCTTAAAAACCAGCGGGAAGCTTTTGCACCCAACGCCGCGGTCACCCATCGACTGGCCAATATGCATGTCGCATTGGTTGATGATGTGGTGACGACAACCGCCACTGCCCGCGCCCTGAGTGAACTCTTGCTGAAAGCCGGTGCCAGACGTGTTGATATTTGGGCACTGGCGCGCACCCCGGACCACTAGTCGACCTGCGATACCGACCGCCAGATAGGAGACGATGCAACATTCGCGTATTGATAACAAATCTTTCTACCTCAAGCGTCCAATAGCCGCTACTATCCTTTTAAAAGCTACTGTCCATTTAAAAGCTACCCATTTACTTAAGACCATCTAACGTCACTAATAGCCGCAAGGATTTTCATGAGATTCCCCTATCGACTGCTGACTCGCGCCCTGGCATTGGCCGTCAGTGTTAGCCTGCCCGCACTGGCTGAAACCACTCCACTACCATCATCTGCCGCCCAACAGCTTTATGCCTCAGCCCAGCAGGATTTACTGCAACTGCGCGTACTGCTGAAAAATGGCAATAGCCAGTCATCGGTGGGTTCGGGATTTTTAATCGGCAATTCCAACCTGGTAGTGACCAACTTCCATGTGGTGTCGCAGATCGCTCTGGAGCCGGAAACCTATTTCGGCGAATACAAAGATACCAGCGGTAAAAGCGGTGCCATTGAATTACTGGCGGTGGATGTACTACACGACCTGGCTATTGTGCGCATCGAGCGCAATGGCAGCGGCTTTTTTAAAGTGCCCCACACTCCAGCAAGCGATGAGCAACCCGCGTTGGTGAAATTACATCAGGGGCAACATTTGTATTCGCTCGGCAATCCGCTCGATTTGGGTTTTACCATTTCCGAAGGGACCTATAACGGCATAAGCGCACGCGGGTTTTCCGATCAACTCATGTTTACCGGTCCGGTTAACGCTGGCATGAGCGGCGGCCCCAATGTGACCGCAGACGGACAAGTTGCCGGTGTGAATGTCGCCCACCGGCGCGATGGCGAATTGGTGAGTTTTTTAGTTCCCGTTCGCTATGTGCAAGCGCTGCTCGCGCGCGTTACCGGCGATATGAAACCACCTGCGGATTTCAAACCCATTATTGGTGAGCAGTTGCTGGAACATCAAACCGTCATGGTTGATACATTGCTGGATAAACCGTTCAGCATTAAAAGCCTGGGGCCGTATCGCGTACCGGTGCGCGAATCTGACCAGGTGCGCTGCTGGGGCAATACCGATAGCTCGGCGAAAAAGCCCTACACTATCGCCAGCATAAATTGCTCGATGGAGTCAGCCATTTTTGTATCGGGTGAACTGCAAACCGGTCACCTCAGCATGCATCACAAATACGCGCACAATAAAAAACTCAATGCGATGCAATTTGCACAGCTCGCAACCAACATGTTTAGCAGTCAGGTATACAGCACTGCCAAAAGCGACACCATCACGCCCGCGGCTTGTACTGAAAGCTTTATCAAGCACAACAATATCTCGCTGCGCGCACTGGTCTGTGCGGAGGCTTATCATCAATTCAAAGGGCTTTATGATTTCACCTTGATCACCGCGAGCACCGATGACAGCAAAAAAAGTTTGCAGAGCATGATCAATATGCAAGGCGTTTCTTACGAGAACGGAATGAAATTGGTAGAGCAATTTTTGCAGGGTATCGACCGCACCACTACGGCAATTGATGAATCCAAACCCATCATCGATGACACGATCATTAGCAATGAAGCAGCCACTACAGATGAGACTGATGCAGACCAAAATGCCTCTGACGCAACGGAGGCAGCACAATGAACCATCCCATTTTTGTTGAACAATTAACTCCCGATGGCGAAGTGTTGCACCGCACCAAAGTCACGCACCTGCCTATCCGCATTGGTCGCGCTTATGACAACGATATTATCCTCGATGATCGCCACACGGCCGCGCATCACGCGCAGATAGAACTGAATCAATTGGATGAATTGATTATTGCGGATCTGGGCAGCCAGAACGGCATTACCCTCGCCAATACCCGCGAGAATTTTTTTGTTATCGATGGCGATAAAATTTATCGCCTCGGCCACACCCGCCTGCGCATTCGCACCGCCGATTACCAGGTTGCCGATGAAGTTTCCGATCTAACCAACCATCATTGGGAGGGGCTGCTGCCCGCCGCTACGGGGCTGGGATTATTGTTAGTGACCGGCCTGCTAAGCATTTGGCTAGCCGATTTAAATGAAGGCACCCTGAGTAAATACCTGCTGGAACTGGTCAGTATTCTGGGCTTTGCGATCGGCTGGAGCGGTATCTGGGCGCTGTTCAGCAAACTCTTTACCGGACATGCGCGCTTTGGCCGTCATTTGTTTATCGCCAGTGCGGGCCTCGCCTTCCTGGAATTTTGGGAGCACCTTAGCGGCCTGGCTGCCTATGCGTTCAGTCTGGAGTTCCTGATGACATTCAGCTCGCATGCGGTGATAGCAATCTGCGCTATTGTGCTTTATTTCCACATGCGCACGGCCGGCAACACACGCCCGGGCCGCCTGAAAGCCTACCTCGCCACGCTGGCAATCCTGGGGTCGATAATCATCATGACCAAAACCTATCAGGCGAGTAATCACCTGTCCGATGAGCTTTATATGAGCCGAATTTATCCACCGGCGGTGCGTATCAGCCGCGACCACAGCCTGGACGAATTTATGGCGGACATGCAAAACCTGCAGGAGCAGGTTGATAGCGCGCGCAAAGATAACAAATCGGACAAAGCCGATAATCCGGCAGCGGAAACCAAGCCGGGGCAGCCTGCAGCCAACTAAAAAATCAATCGTGCCTGTGTAGGCCATGCAAGCATTGGACACTGAAGGGGCGCCCGCCTAGAATGGCGCCCCTTTTTATCTTCCCGCAATTTTCAGCATCCAGCAGGTAACACCATGGGCAACAAAACCGCGCTCTATGACATCCACCAAGCCATGGGTGGCAAAATCGTCGACTTTGGCGGCTGGGACATGCCATTGCATTACGGCTCGCAAATTGAAGAACACCACAAGGTGCGCCAGTCCGCGGGGATGTTTGATGTCTCCCACATGACCGTAGTGGATGTCACCGGTGCCGATGCCAAAGCTTATCTGCAATACCTGCTCGCCAACGACGTCGCCAAACTCGATTCACTCTTCGGTAAAGCGCTCTACAGCGGCATGCTGAACCATGAAGGCGGTGTTATCGATGACCTGATCGTGTACAACCTGGGCGATTGGTACCGCGTGGTAGTCAATTGCGGCACCCGCGAAAAAGACCTCGCCTGGATGAACCAGGTCGCGAACACATTTTCCGTCACCATCACCGAACGCGCTGAGCTGGCGATGATTGCCGTACAAGGCCCGGAGGCCATTCGCATTGCCTCGTCACTGGTGAGCGCTGAACAAGCCGCCGTGATTGCCAAGCTGCAAGTGTTCCAGGGTTTGCCTGCGGGCGACTGGTTTATTGGCCGTACCGGCTATACCGGTGAAGATGGCCTGGAAATTATGCTCCCCAATGAGGCTGCCGCCAGTTTTTGGCAAGCCTTGGCCGATGCTGGCATCGCGCCCTGCGGTTTGGGCGCGCGCGATACCTTGCGTCTGGAAGCAGGAATGAACCTTTACGGCCATGAAATGGACGATGGCGTATCGCCCCTTGCTGCCAATATGGGCTGGACTATTGCCTGGCAACCTGCCGGGCGCGACTTTATTGGCCGCGCTGCGCTGGAAACACAAAAAGCCGCCGGTTCGACCCAAAAACTGGTCGGACTTGTACTGCGCGAGCGCGGTGTATTGCGCGCGGAGCAAGTTGTCAGCATTGAAGGCAGCGACGAAAAAGGCGTAATCACCAGCGGGACATTTTCGCCCAGCTTGGGCTATTCTATTGCTTTAGCGCGCGTCCCCCGCAGCATCGGCAGCAACTGCCAAGTCGAAATGCGCGGCAAGCAAGTGACAGTTGAAGTGGTAGCGCCCAATTTTGTTCGCAACGGCAAAGCCGTTATTTGAACCAAAGCCTGAATCTAAAAATTCATCGTTAACAAATTCTCACAGGAACCAGTACAGGAACATCACCATGAGCGATATTCGCAAAGAACTGAAATATTTGAGCAGCCACGAGTGGGCACGCGTTGAAGAAGACGGCACAGTGACCATCGGCATTACCGACCATGCACAAGATGCATTGGGCGATGTTGTGTATGTAGAAGTACCGGAGCTTGGCAGCCGTGTTGCCATTGGCGAGGAAGCTGGCGTAGTGGAGTCTGTTAAAGCCGCGTCTGATATTTACTCTCTGGTTTCCGGTGAAGTTGTTGCCGTTAACGAAGCCCTGCAGGATGCCCCCGAAACCGTTAATAGCTCTCCCTATGATGACGGCTGGTTTTTCCGGGTTAAACCAGATGATTTGGCTGAACTCGATGAAGCACTCGATGCCAGTGAATATCGCGAAATGTTGGAAAGCGATGAGTAATTGAACACGGCGACTATGTTTCGCAAGTAATAAAAAACGCGGCAGTTGCCGCGTCAGACCGCTGACAAACCCCTAGCCAAACGCTGGGGGTTTTTATTTAATGGCAGCACATTTTTTTGCGATAACTGCCATGCTCAAAGAACCCACGCCGCGCCAGCACACACTGGAAATGGTGATCCTTGAGGATCTCGTTCCGGCTGACCATCTCCTGCGCAAAATCGACAAACACATCGATTTTGAATTCATCCGCGATAAAGTCCGTCACCTGTATTGCGATAACAACGGCCGCCCT
>DATIGS010000032.1:0-17985 GCA_035481425.1 Cellvibrio sp.
GTGTTTTTATCCCAGCGGTAGCTGATGGTTTTGCTGCTCAGTGGCCAATTCATGGCATAGCTGCCATTTTCATCGGGTTTGCACACATCTAAACGCGGTACACCGTCAGCGTATTCCGACATGAATTTCCAGTTATCGCGCATACCCAATGAAAATGTTTTGAGTGACCAGGTGTCGCCCATGCGAATTTGATTGAGATATTCAGGGGACGCTTTATAAGTGCGATCCTGATGGACTTTGGTGCTGATTCCGATGTGGACGTAAAATACCGCGGCCAATGTTAGTGCTACAGGAATGACGGCGGCGGGCACTGTCAGCGCGAGGCGTTTGATGAGTGCCGCCCAATTCCAGCGCTTGATGTTTTCCCACTGGTCTACGCCGTAAAGCATGACAAATAATAATAATAAAATCGCAGCTGTAACTTTAACCGCAATGCCCAGGCCGATTAACACACCGAGAATCGCGTACTGCTGCCAACGAATAGCTTTTTGCTGCTGGAAGTAAAGTGTGACTGAACGGGTAAAGTAATAAATTGCCCCAAGGACAAAAAACAATTGAATACCGTCGAGGTGTGCAGCGCGTGAGTGAATCACAAGTGCATTGTCAAAAATCACCATGCTGGTAAAGGCTGCGGCCAGCCAGGCGCGCTGGGTAATGCGGTTCAATATGCCGAAAAAAAACAGGGCCGACAGCGCCATCAAGACCGTTGATGGCCAGCGAAAACCTTTATAGGTCATTTCTGGCGGCGCGTTTTCACCGGTTAGATAATCGGTTTCCAGCAGTTTGGATTTATCCACATTACCATTGCCGCCGAAAGTAACTTCGGCTACTGCCATAAGCAGTTTTCCCAGTGGTGGATGTGGCTCCATATACATGACGCCATCAACATATTTTTGGGCGTTGGGGACGTGGTAGTTTTCATCCCAAAACATAGCTTGCGGCGTGCCGTAATAAGGGAAATATACGCTGAGCGAAATCACCAAAATAACGGCGGGATAAATAAATCGTGCGTAGGTCTTCAGAAAGTTTTTCATGATGTCTGTTGTTATGGTTAGAGTGATTGTCAGGAATTATTTTTTGCGCAAGCCCTTACCGGTCGCAGCCCAATAAAGTCCGCCGTAGATATGTTCCAGAAATAATGGATCGCTGTAAGTTGCGGGCAGGTGCCCCAGTGCAGAGTAAAACGCGCGGCCGCCATCGTACTCGTGATACCAGGCAATGGGGTGGAACTTGCCCATGCCTTCACCTTTTTTATCGCCCCAGGCCACTTTGGGATCATAGGTTTGTTCGTCCACCGCCAAAATATAATTCAGGCCCTTGATGCGCTCTGCACCGAATTCATACCACTCATCGGTCCATAAGAAGCGGTCAGGCATACGATCCAGGCCGGGGAATTTTCGATCCAGTACGAGCAGGTCTGCGCTTTGATTAGCTGGATGAATATGAAAGGTGCGACCCACCATTTTGGTGTACCAATCCCAGTCGTATTCGGTATCGGATGCGCTGTGGATGCCGACAAAGCCTTTGCCGGAACGGATAAAGCGCTCCATCGCGGCTTGCTGTTCGTCGTTGAGGATATCGCCGGTGGTTAACAGAAATATGACGGCTTGGTAGTTCTTGAGTTTTTCATCGCTAAAGACCTTGGCGTCTTCTTGCCAATCGATTGCGAAGTGATGGCGCTGCGCCATCTCGCGCATAGCGGTAACTCCTTCATTGACGGATTGGTGATGAAAACCAGTCATTTTGGTAAAGAGCAGCACATTGAATTGTTGTGCGTGGGCACTGAGGGCAGAGCAGAGGGATACGCAGATCAGTGCAAGGGATAAAGCGATTTTTCTAGTCATAAAATGGCCTCGCTGATGGATTGTTATTGTTGTCCCTGATTCCTTTTTTATTGTTTTATCTTTTTTAAGTCGGCGCCATCATAAGCGATACAGATTTATAGGCAATAAAAAAGGGCGCGGAGAGCGCCCTTATTTGGCTTGGCTTTTTAGTTGTGAGAACTAGGCCGTAGGGCGCGGCCTTCTTGCCCAGCCCAGTCCGATCAGGCCCAATGCTAGCAGCAACAGCGAATTCGGCTCTGGTACTTCTACGGGAGGCTCATCAGGTGGTGTGCGCTCTACCGTAATACCCTTGAGTTTGTAGTAGTCATTGCCTTCGGTCTTTTTCACGTTCTTGTTCGGGCCGCTAAAGGTGTTGCCAAAATTGGGGTTATAGGACCCGACCAGCCAGTATTTGGAGATGATCCCATCCGGGTTGACTGCACCATTGTTGGAGCCGCTATCGACGTTGTAATAATTGCCGACCAAATCCCAGCCATTGCCAATAAGGTCTTGCCATTTTTTGCCGAGCAAAGTGGTGCTGTTAAAGCTATTACCGCGGTAAGCGAGGATGGAGATGTCGGTGTCGCCCTGGAACCAGCCGATATCCAATGAGGTCAGTTTGATCAGCTCATCAAACGAGAGCAGGTGCATATCGTAATCGCCCCCTTCATTATCGACGGCGTGATTGGGCGAGTCTGTTTTTTCCACGCCGAGTCCATCCCATTTGCCGACATATTCCTGCTCAATGGCTTCGTTCAGGCTGGTAACCGTTGTCGTTTTGGTTTTGGTGCAATCACCTTTGCGGTTCCTTTTGGTGCATTCCTGTTTTTCCGTTTTTTGAGTGCCATATGACCAGCCGGTGACGGCTAATTCGAGCTCATCTTTTTCATAGTTGTATTGCTTGGCATAGGTACTGTTGTAAATGCCATCGCGTGAGTCGGGCGAGGTCAGGTCGATGGTAATTGGTATCGCAAAAGCAGCTGGGCTCAAACAGAGAGAGATCACGAACCCTGTGAGCGAGTTTTTGAGGTGGCGCATAAGTGATATCCATAAGGTGAGTGAGTTGCGATAGGGCAAATTTCAATCAGAATGAGCAAGTTGTGCGCCATTTTGGTAACTCGTTGATTCTTTTCGTGATCCTGTTCGCGCACTTAAACGTCATGATGGTTTTTGTAAAAACCACCGACATAAAAAAGCCCGAGACTAGCTCGGGCCAAGGCTTATGGTATAGCTGGAGGGTTTCACGAGGGTTCAGGTATCAGGCGGTTTGTGGCTTGGCTGGCTCGTTATCTTCTGCTCCAACAGCCGCCAGCTCGCCGGTTTCGCGGGCACGTTTGCCGTATACAACTTCAAAGAGCGGGGAGGCCATCAGGGTGGTCACAACCGCCATCAATACCATCATAGAGAACAGGGCTGGGCCAATAACCCCGGCTTGCAGGCCGATGTTGATAATGATGAGTTCCATCAAGCCGCGTGCGTTCATCAGCGCGCCTATGCCGAGTGCGGTGCGATTGTCGGCCCCGCACAAACGTGCCGCGCCCCAGCAGGCAACACCCTTGGCGACGATTGAACCCACCAGGATTACTGCTGCAATCGCCAGCAATTCGACATTGTTAACCATGGTCAGTTGGGTGTTGAGGCCTGAGTAGGTGAAGAAAATCGGGATCAATACAATCACCACGAAGGGTTCCAGCTGACGCTTGATTTCCTGGGTCAGTTTGCCGCGCGGCATAACCGCACCCAACAGGAAACCGCCAAATACGGCGTGCAGGCCAATCGCATCTGCGGTAAATGCCGACAACATAAACGCCATCAGTACCAGCGCAAAAATAGTGGGGCTGAGGGTTTGTTGTTTTTCCGCTGCGCGAGCAAGTGGCGCGAGGATTTTAGGCGCAACCAGAATCATAAAGGCCGCGAAGATAATGCCGCCGACGATGGTAGTAATCGCCACCTGTGCTCCCGCACCAAAGGTCGCCAGCACTATCGCCAGTACACACCAGGCACCTGCGTCGTCAATAGCGCCGGCAGATAATGAAAGCGTGCCCAGCTTGGTTTGGCTCAGGCCGCGCTCGTGGATAATGCGTGCCAGCATGGGGAAGGCGGTAATGGCAATGCACGCGCCCATAAACAGGGTCGCACTAAAGGTTGTCGCTTTGTCCGAAAACAGGCCGGGCACAGTCATCAACCAGGGGGTAATCGCAATCGCGACCAGAAAGGGCGCCGCCATCCCGGAGATTGAAACCGCAGCAGCACTTTTGAAATTGGATTTGAAGTGATCGCCACGGAAACCCAATCCCACCAGGAACATATACATACCTACGCCCAGTTGCGCGCCCACATAGAGCACACCTTTCATCTCGGCGGGGAACAGGGTTTTCTGTAGCTCGGGTAACAATAGGCCGAAGAGCGATGGGCCAAGGATGACCCCGGCAATCATCTCCCCGACCACCTGGGGCTGTTGGAAATATTTTTGTCCGATCCAGCCTACCAAACGGCACACGGCGAGGATTACGAACATCTGTAGGAAAAATACAACGGAGAGTTGAGCTGTCGTCATTGGGGTACATCCGATTTTTATTAGGGGGTATTGACCGAATCGCCATTAGTGGCTGTAGGGTTGCGGTATTTAAGCGGTGTCGTGCAGCGAGGGCAATTTGAATGCCATAGAAATTGACTATGATGTTTGCGGGAGGTGCGCGGAAGCTTTTTACGCGAATGCTTTTTGCCTTATCTGGTTGATCTGGGCACACTGGACGCCATCAAATTGGATTGAGTTCGCCATGACCCTGACTGAGTTGCGCTACATCGTCATACTTTCCGAAGAGCAGCATTTCGGGCGCACAGCGGAACGCTGCCATGTAAGCCAGCCGACACTTAGTATCGCGGTGCGCAAGCTGGAGGAAGAGTTGGGTGTGGAATTATTTGAACGCACCAAGACCAAGGTTGTGCCCACCATGTTGGGCGACAAGATTATCGCCCAGGCGCGTCAACTGCTCGCCAATACAGCCGCGATCAAGGCCCTCGCGGAGGCAGGCAAGGATCAGTTGAATAGTCCCTTGGCCCTGGGAGCCATCTTCACCATGGGCCCCTATCTTTTGCCGCAATTGATCCCGCATCTACAGAAACAAGCGCCCGCCATGCCGTTGTATGTGCAGGAGGATTACACCGCCAACCTGCGTAAAAAACTGCGCGACGGTGAGCTAGACGTCATTTTGGTCTCACTGCCGTTTAACGAACCGGATGTGGTGACCCAGGAGTTGTTCGAAGAGCCATTGGTGGTATTGCTGCCGCAGGCTCATCCATTGGCGCGCAAAGCGGAGATCGCCCCGCTGGAAATTCCGCGCACGGATCTGCTGTTGTTGGGCGAAGGGCATTGCCTGCGCGACCAGGTTTTGGGTTTGTCGCCACATTGGCAGGTCGCGCGCGATGACCAGCCGAAACGCTACGCCGCCGACGGTAATAGCCTGGAAACCCTGCGCTATATGGTGGCCGCAGGATTGGGGGTGGGGATATTGCCGCGCTCGGCGGCAGAGGCCGGCTTGTGCGCTGCCCATCGGCTGGTTGCGCGCCCCTTGGTCGGCGGCAGCCGTAAGCTGGCGTTGGCCTGGCGCGCGAGCTTCCCCCGTCATAAAGCGGTAGATGTTCTGCGCAAGGCAATCCAGACCTGCAGCGGCGCCTACTGGAATTTTACGACCGAGCCGGATGCGGTTGAGCAGACTATGCTTCCGCTACAGAATTGGTAAGACGCGCGGGTATTTTTTTGAGACCGATGTTGTTATGAGTGCGAACATGAATCCGCTTAAAAAAATTGTCATCCTCGGCGGCGGCACCTCCGGTTGGATAGCTGCCTCTATGCTGGCTGCTCACCTCAAGCGCGAATTGTGCGAGATCGAACTGGTCGAGTCAGAAGAGATAGGTTCTATCGGGGTGGGGGAGTCCACCATCCCTCCGGTGGTGCGTTTGATAACCAGTCTGGGCATCGATGAGGAAGAGTTTATCCGCGAGACCCAGGCCTGTTACAAGCTCGGGATCAAGTTTGTCGATTGGCGCAACAAAGGCCAATCCTATTTCCACCCTTATGGCGCGCTCGGCAAGCGCATTGGTTCGCAGGATTTTTACCAGTGCTGGCTCAAGGCGACTATGGCGGGCGAGCAATACAATCTGCAGGATTTCTCCCCCTGCGCGGTGATGGCGGCGCAGGAGCGTTTTTTCCCGCCGTCGCAAGCGATGAATACGCCGATTGGCGGTGCCGGCTATGCGATCCACTTGGATGCAAAATTGGTCGCCGCTTATTTGCGGCGCTACGCGGAAGCGCGCGGTGTGGTGCGCAGCGAGGGCAATTGCGCGCAAGTGCTGCGCAACGATAGTGGTTTTATCGAGGCGCTGGTGCTGGCTGACGGGCGCAAGATTAACGGCGATTTTTTTATCGACTGCTCGGGTTTTAATGCCCTGTTGATTGAAAAAGAATTGGGTGTTGAATTCGAGGATTGGTCAAATTTTTTACCTTGCGATCGCGCCATTGTGGTTAAAACCCAGGTGGCCGGTTCGCGCATTCCCTATACCACAGCCACGGCGCGCAAAGCCGGCTGGGCGTGGCGAATCCCGCTGCGCAATGGCACTGGCCACGGCTATGTGTACTCAAGCAAGTTTTGTACAGATGCAGAGGCGAAAACCACGCTGCTGAAAAATCTTGATGCCCCGCGTATTAGTGATCCGCGAGTGATCCATTTTCGCACCGGACGCCGCACGGAATTCTGGAAGGGCAATTGCCTCGCGCTGGGGTTGTCGGGCGGTTTTGTCGAGCCGCTCGAATCTACCGCGATCCATTTGATCGCCCGCGGGATGGATTTCTTTTTGCGCTTTTTCCCCGATGCCGATTGCGAGCCGAGTTTGCAGCGCGAATACAATCGCCGTATGGCTGCCGATTATGAAGAGGTGCGCGATTTTATTGTGTTGCACTATTGTGCGACCGAGCGTGAGGACAGCGATTTTTGGCGCTGGTGTAAAACCATGCCGCTGCCGGACACGTTGCGCGAGCGTATCGATTTGTTTAAAGGCCATGGCATCCTGCGTGAAGATAACGACGAGCTGTTTCGCAGTACCAGTTGGCAATCGGTATTTGAGGGGATGGGTATTCGCCCGCAAAAATACAGCCCGCGGGTCGACAATCTCGACTTCGAACAGATCAGCGATACCTTGAAGTTGGCGCGCTCGGCCATTTTCAACATGGTGAAAAGCTTGCCATCCCATGAAGCCTATTTGCAGGAGCATTATGGTTTGCAGGAGCGCGATGGTTTACAGGAACGCAATAATGCAGCCCCTGACGCGCCCAAGTCATGATGCGCTGAACTCGCGCCGCCAATGCAGGTCACAGCAGCCTTGGCGACATGGCGGGATATTGGTGGGATGGATGGCGGCGGGTAGCCAGGATATGAAATTCACAATCGAGAGCGGGACCTATACATGAGTAAACGCGCTTTATGGCTGCTGGCAATGGCGTTGCTATTGATGAGCTGCAGTACCAACAATGGCCGCAGCTATGTTGAAACGAAAATGACCGAGACCCTGGAGATCGAGATTTTTCCCAATACCAGCAAAATGTTTACTTATCGTTTGCGCTGGCCGGAACCGGCCCCTGGGCAGATGAATGGCATGCCAGGTAGCGATCGTCGCGGCCCGCCCGATGCAGGGGTCAAGCTGGGGCGCGATACCCACGATCGGTTATTGGTGAACACCGCCTATGTGGTCGAACATTCAGGTTATTGCCGCGACGGTTTCTTCGAGTTGGATCGCAGTATTTCGCGCTTCCATTTATGGGTGCGCGGCGAGTGCAAAGATGGCGCCACTGACGCTGATCGCCGGGCATTCGGCTCCAAGCAGACGCTGACCGCCGAGCGCTGGCGAAAATCTTCCTAAGGAGATGGAGGCTGGCAATACAATGATTATTGCTGGCTGTTTTTTGTCCATCTTTGGCTCATAATTCCTCATAGCTTGGCCTCGTGCTTGTCTTGCTAATACCCCTCCAAGCGGGTAATATCCTGCGCCCATTTGCCTAGCCTCTGGATATCAGGGGCTTTTTTGTCTGGGATGTGATCTGGCGCAGCTTTCGCATAAGTTCTGCCGGTACTTGCAGCACCTCCCTTGATAGTGATTTTTGTTGAGAATCAGCCTATGACCACTGGCCTCTACCAGATAGACGAGTTCAAAGATAACTGCGGTTTTGGTTTGATTGCCCATTTGAAGGGCAAAACCAGCCATCGTCTGCTTACTACGGCAATCGAAGCCCTGACGTGTATGACCCACCGTGGGGGCATCAATGCGGACGGTAAAACCGGTGACGGTTGTGGATTGCTGATCCAGAAACCGGATGGTTTCTTGCGTGCAATTGCCAAAGAAGCCTGTGGTGCAGAACTGACTCCTATCTATGGTGTGGGCTCGATTATGCTCAGCCGCGACCCGGCTGTTGCCGATAAGGCGCGCGCAGTGATGACCGAAGAATTGGTCGCCCAAGGGCTGATCGTGGCTGGCTGGCGCGAACTCCCCGTCGATCCGACTTGCCTTGGCCCTATCGCCATGAAGTCGCTGCCGACCTTTAATCACCTGTTTGTGAACAACCCGGATTTAACCTTGCAAGAGGTTGACTCCAAACTGTTTATGGCGCGCCGCAAAGCGGAAATCCGCCTGCAAGACGACAAGTCTTTTTATGTATCCAGCCTGAGCACCGGAATCCTCTCCTATAAAGGGTTGATGATGCCGGTTGACCTACCGCGCTTCTTCAGCGATTTGGCCGACGAGCGTCTGGAAACAGCGATCTGTGTATTCCACCAGCGCTTTTCTACCAATACCTCGCCACGCTGGCCGCTGGCGCAGCCATTCCGTATGCTCGCGCACAACGGCGAGATCAACACCATTGTGGGCAACCGCAACTGGGCAGTGGCGCGTACCCCGAAATTCGTAACGCCATTGCTGCCGGATTTGCACAGCGTAACCCCGCTGGTTAACCGCACCGGTTCAGATTCATCCAGCCTCGATAACATGTTGGAAGTCCTGACCCTGGGCGGCATGGAATTGCACCGCGCGATCCGTATGCTGGTGCCGCCGGCTTGGCAGAACGTCGAGAACATGGACCCGGATCTGCGTGCGTTCTACGAATACAACTCCATGCATATCGAGCCGTGGGATGGCCCAGCTGGCTTGGTGATCACGGATGGTCGCTACGCCGTATGTACCCTTGACCGCAACGGCCTGCGTCCATCGCGCTGGGTTATCACCAAAGACGACATGATCACCGTGGCCTCGGAAGTGGGCGTGTACGCCTATGATCCGGCTGACGTAGTGGCAAAAGGGCGTCTTGGCCCAGGCCAGATCATGTCGATCGATACCCTGACTGGTACCCTGCACAGAACCCAGGATATCGACAACCAGTTGAAGTCCACCCAGCCCTATAAAAAGTGGCTGAAAGAACGTGCCCTGCGTGTTGAATCCACGCTCAATACCGATGCCAAAGAAAACGGTATTGAAGGTATTGCCCTCAAAGCCAACATGAAAATGTTCCAGGTGAGCTTTGAAGAGCGCGACCAGCTGTTGCGCCCATTGGCAGAAGGTGGACAGGAAGCCGTTGGCTCCATGGGTGACGATACCCCTATGGCGGTGCTGTCACGCCAGCAGCGCTCGCTCTATGACTATTTCCGCCAGCAGTTTGCGCAGGTAACCAACCCGCCGATCGATCCATTGCGTGAAGCCATCGTCATGTCGCTGGAAACTTGCCTTGGCCGCGAGTTGCCCGTGTACGACGAGCTGCCAGAGCATGCGGACCGTGTGATCCTGACATCGCCAGTGTTGTCGCCGGAGAAATTCCGCGGCCTGATGAACATGAATCGTCCCGGTTACGCCGTGGCGAAATTCTCGCTCTACTACAACGCCGGGCAGACCAACCTGAAAGCGGCACTCACCAAGCTGTGTGAAGATGTTGCTGCAGAAGTGAAGTCCGGCAAGGTATTGATGGTGCTGAGCGATTACGGCCTTGAACAAGGTCTGTTGCCAATCCCTGCGTTGTTGGCGGTAGGCGCGGTTAACCAGCATTTGACCAATGTTGGTCTGCGTTGCGATGCCAACCTGATTGTCGAAACCGGCAGCGCCCGCGATCCGCACCAGATTTCTGCGTTGATCGCTTACGGTGCGACGGCGGTATATCCGTTCCTGAGCTACTACGTGCTCAATGATCTGATCGAGACCGGCGAGCTGCTGAGCGATGTCGATACCGCCTACAAAAACTACCGCAAAGGTATCGACAAGGGCTTGCTTAAAATCCTGTCGAAAATGGGGATTTCAACCATTACCTCCTACCGCAGTGCCCAGTTGTTTGAAGCGATTGGTCTGTCGGATGAAGTGATCAACACCTGCTTTGAAAGCACACCAAGCCGCATTGGCGGTGCGCGTTTTGAAGATTTGGAAGCAGATCAAAAAATCCTCGCGCAAACTGCATGGGTGGAGCGCAAGCCAATCGTACAGGGCGGTCTGCTCAAGTATGTCCATGGTTCTGAATACCACGCGTACAACCCCGATGTAGTGCAAAGCCTGCAAAAAGCAGTGCAGAGCGGCAACTACGCGCTCTGGCGCAATTATGCTGACCTGGTCAACAAGCGTCCGGTGTCGATGCTGCGCGATTTATTGGCAATCCGTGAAGATGCGTGCAAGCCGGTGCCTTTATCGGAAGTGGAGCCGATCGAGAGCATCATCAAGCGTTTCGACTCAGCGGGCATGTCGCTTGGCGCCCTGTCGCCAGAAGCGCACGAAGCCCTGGCTGAGGCGATGAACCGTTTGGGTGGCCGCTCCAACTCGGGTGAGGGTGGTGAAGATCCTGCTCGTTACGGCACCATCAAAACCTCCAAAATTAAACAGGTTGCCTCTGGCCGCTTCGGTGTAACCCCGGCTTATCTGGTCAACGCTGAAGTACTGCAAATTAAAGTCGCCCAGGGTGCAAAACCGGGTGAAGGTGGCCAGCTGCCCGGCGGTAAAGTGAATGCGTTGATCGCGCGCTTGCGTCACTCGGTGCCTGGAGTGACCCTGATTTCGCCACCGCCGCACCACGATATTTACTCGATCGAAGACCTGGCGCAGCTGATTTATGACCTGAAGCAAGTTAACCCTGATGCGCTGGTATCGGTGAAGCTGGTATCGCGTCCAGGTGTAGGGACTATCGCGGCTGGTGTGGCCAAGGCCTATGCGGACTTGATCACTATCTCCGGTTATGACGGCGGTACCGCTGCGAGCCCATTGACCTCGATTAAATACGCCGGTTCGCCATGGGAATTGGGTCTGTCCGAGACTCACCAAACCCTGCGCGCCAACGACCTGCGCGATAAAGTGCGCGTACAAACCGACGGTGGTCTGAAGACTGGTCTGGACGTGGTTAAAGCGGCGATGCTCGGTGCGGAAAGCTTCGGTTTCGGTACCGGCCCAATGGTGGCGCTTGGCTGTAAATACTTGCGTATCTGCCATTTGAACAACTGTGCAACCGGTGTTGCTACCCAACAGGACAAACTGCGTAAAGACCATTACATCGGCACCGTTGAAATGGCGATGAACTTCTTCAAGTTTGTCGCTGAAGAGACCCGTGAATGGATGGCGCGCCTCGGTGTACGCACTTTGGGTGAGCTGGTCGGTCGCGTTGATCTGCTCAAGATCCTTGAAGGCGAAACCACCAAGCAACAACAATTGGATTTAAGCCCGATCATCTATACCGATGATTACCTGGCGACCAAGCCACAATTGTGTGCCGTGAGCAAAAACGAGCCGTTTGATAAGGGCGAAACCGCCGAGGCGATGGTCAAAGTATTGCTGCCTGCAATTGAAGCCAAAACCGGCGGTGAGTTTGAGTTCCATATCACTAACTGTGACCGCTCCATCGGTGCGCGTATCAGCGGTGAAATCGCCAAGCGCTATGGTAACCAAGGCATGAATGACAAGCCGCTGAAGCTGAAACTTACTGGTATTGCCGGTCAAAGCTTTGGCGTATGGAACGCTGGCGGCCTGGATATGTACCTGGAAGGTGATGCCAACGACTACGTCGGTAAAGGTATGGCTGGCGGCAAGCTGGTGCTTCGCCCTCCGCGCAGCTCCGGCTTCCAGTCGCACAAAACCAGCATCATGGGTAATACCTGTTTGTATGGCGCAACTGGTGGCAAGCTGTTTGCGGCAGGTACAGCGGGCGAGCGCTGTGGCGTGCGTAACTCCGGTGCCCATGTGGTAGTGGAAGGAGCGGGTGACCACTGCTGTGAATACATGACTGGCGGCGTTGTGACCGTTCTGGGTCAAACCGGTGTTAACTTCGGTGCGGGTATGACTGGCGGTTTCGCTTATGTACTCGACGAGGCCAACGACTTTGTGGATCGTTACAACCACGAGCTGGTGGATATTCACCGCATCAACACCGAAGCAGTGGAGGCGCATCGCCACCATTTGCGCACCGTGATTGAAGAATTTGTACAAGAGACCGAAAGTGCATGGGGTCAAAACCTGCTGGATAACTTCGATGATTACATCGGCAAGTTCTGGTTGGTAAAACCCAAGGCGGCAGCTATCGGCGGCCTGTTAAATAGTTTCCGCAAGCGCGGCGAATAAGGCGGGGAACCTATCATGACTCGTTTAAGCAATGACTTTCAGTTTCTCGACGTGGGTCGCCAGGACCCAGCCAAGAAAGATATAGAAACCCGCAGACGCAATTTTGTGGAGATTTACCAGCCTTTCGCGAAAGAAGAAGTGGAAGGCCAGGCGCACCGTTGTCTGGAATGTGGTAACCCCTATTGCGAATGGAAGTGCCCAGTACACAACTTCATCCCTAACTGGCTGAAGCTGATTTCCGAAGGCAATATTTTTGAAGCGGCCGAGCTCAGCCACCAAACCAACTCGCTGCCGGAAGTTTGCGGCCGCGTGTGCCCGCAAGACCGCCTGTGTGAAGGCGCTTGTACCCTGAACGACGGTTTTGGCGCAGTGACTATCGGTAATGCCGAGAAGTACATCACCGATACCGCTTTCGCTATGGGCTGGAAGCCGGATATGTCCAAAGTGGTTTGGACTGACAAGAAAGTTGCCATCATCGGCGCCGGCCCAGCAGGTATCGGCTGTGCCGACGTATTGGTACGCAATGGCGTCAAGCCAGTGGTATTCGATAAATACCCGGAAATTGGCGGCCTGCTGACCTTTGGTATTCCTGAATTCAAACTGGAAAAATCGGTGATGTCACGTCGCCGCGAGATCTTCACCGAAATGGGTGTTGAGTTCCGCCTGAATACTGAAGTGGGTAAAGACATCACCATGGAAGAATTGCTGCGCGATTACGATGCAGTATTCATGGGTATGGGTACTTACAATTACATGAAAGGCGGTTTCCCCGGTGAGGATTTGCCTGGTGTATACGATGCATTGCCCTTCCTTATTTCCAACGTGAACCGCAACCTCGGGTTTGAAAAAAGCGCGGAAGATTTCATCAGCGTGAACGGTAAAAAGGTAGTGGTTCTCGGCGGTGGTGATACCGCGATGGACTGTAATCGCACCTCGATTCGCCAAGGCGCCAGCACGGTAACTTGTGCTTATCGTCGCGACGAAGAAAACATGCCCGGTTCCAAGCGCGAAGTAGCTAACGCCAAAGAAGAAGGTGTGCAATTCCTCTACAACCGCCAACCAGTTGAAGTGGTTGGGAATGGCAAAGTGGAAGGGGTGAAAGTGGTAACCACCAAGATGGGTGAGCCAGATGCCAAAGGCCGTCGCAGCCCGGTGGTAATTCCCGGTTCAGAGGAAATCCTGCCGGCAGATGTAGTCCTGATCGCCTTCGGTTTCCGCCCGAGCCCGCAACCCTGGTTTGAAAGCAATGGGGTAAAAACCAATGATTGGGGCGGTGTGATTGCACCTGAAAAGCAGCAATTCAAATTCCAGACTACCAACCCGAAAGTGTTCGCCGGTGGCGATATGGTGCGCGGTTCGGATCTGGTGGTAACTGCAATCTGGGAAGGTCGCGAAGCGGCTGATGGTATCCTCGATTATTTGCAGGTCTAGTATCTGTAGGTCCAGTATTTGTAGCTCTGGGTTACTAACTGCTGGAAGTGCAATCTGGCGCAAGAAGTTAGATTTTCAAATGCAGTAAACTTTATTAGCCCCGCATTTGCGGGGCTAATGCTATCCAGGGTTAGAAATTTCAGTACGCCTGCAGTAAGCAAGGCCATTAGATCTGGGGATATAGAGAATGACAGAGCTCAAAAACGATCGCTTCCTGCGCGCACTACTCAAGCAACCGGTTGATGTCACACCGGTATGGATGATGCGTCAGGCTGGACGTTATCTGCCCGAGTACCGTGCCAGCCGTGAAAAGGCGGGCGATTTTATGGGGCTCTGCACCAATCCCGAGCTGGCTTGCGAGGTAACTTTGCAGCCATTGGATCGCTATCCCGGTCTGGATGCGGCCATCCTCTTCTCTGACATCCTCACCATCCCTGACGCCATGGGCTTGGGGCTCTATTTTGAAACTGGCGAAGGCCCAAAATTCAAAAAGGCGGTGCGCACCGAAGCGGATGTTGATGCGCTCAAGGTGATCAAACCGGAACAGGATCTCCCCTATGTTGTTAACGCGGTAAAAACTATCCGCCGTGAATTGAATGGGCGAGTTCCCTTGATAGGGTTCTCTGGCAGCCCCTGGACGCTCGCGACTTATATGATCGAGGGGGGCTCCAGCCGCGATTTCCGTCGCGCCAAAGAAATGCTCTATAACCAGCCACAAATAATGCATCGCCTGCTGGATGTATTGGCTGACTCGGTGACGGCCTATCTCAATGCCCAAATCCAGGCCGGTGCCCAAGCGGTTCAAATTTTTGATACCTGGGGAGGGGCTTTGTCCCACGCGGCGTATCAGGAGTTTTCACTCAAGTACATGCAGAAAATTGTCAGTGGTTTAATCCGCGAAAACGAAGGGCGCCAGATTCCAGTCATCCTCTTTACCAAAGGCGGTGGACAATGGTTGGAAACAATGGCGGAAACCGGCGCGACTGCGCTGGGATTGGATTGGACTACGGATATCGCGCAGGCGCGCGCCCGTGTTGGCGGTAAGGTTGCCCTGCAGGGCAATATGGACCCGACCATCCTATATGCCTCACCTGAACGCATCCGCGCTGAGGTTGGTAGTATCCTTGCCGCCTATGGCAGTGGCTCGGGTCATGTTTTCAATCTTGGGCATGGTATTACACCTGAGGTTGATCCGGCGCATGCAGGCGCATTTATCAATGCGGTACATGAACTGTCGGCTCAATACCACCAATAGCCTCTACCATATGGGTTGGTCAGCGCACCTTTAATCTGCCCGCTATGGCATGGCGCGCTTTTCTTGATTACACTCCGCGTAATATCAAGGTTTATTTTAGGAAGATTTAAACCAAGAGTCAGGTATAGCGGGGGGAAATTGCAGGCTCCCTCCCTGTGTGCCCGGTGTACTACCGGCGAATCCCGATCTAATAAATTCGCACCTGAAAGGTGATGTGGGGAAGAGGCGTGGGAATAAAGCAGGTTAAAGTTGACGTTAACGAGTTAACCATAGGTATGTATGTATCGGGGCTGGATCGTCCCTGGTCGCAAACTCCTTTTCCCTTACAAGGTTTTTACTTGCGCGACCTGGGCGAAATCAACCAGCTTAAAGCGCTGTGTAATTACGTCTTTATCGATGTTGAAAAAGGCCGCGGTCCCATTGCAGCCAACCTCAAAACCATAGCTCCCGCCGCCAAGAAACAGACTACCCGTGAACGGGTTGGGTCGTTCACCGAATCCGTCGCCCCCCTCAAAATCCAGCGTGGCCTTTATCGTGAAGTGGAGCCGCTGCAGCGCGAAGTGAAAAAAGCTCGCCAGTTGCACCAGAAGGTATATGGCGCGGTGGTAGAAGTGATGGATCAGTTGGAAAAAAACCAGTTCGATGGTATGTCCCTTGGTGAAACCAAGCGTGTTGCCAGTGAGATGGTCGATAGCGTACTGCGCAACCCAGACGCCTTTACCTGGCTCTCCCGGGTACAGGAAAAAGATGAATACACCTATAGCCATGCCGTGCGCTCCTCGGTCTGGGCGATTTTATTCGGTCGCCATATTGGCCTGCCCAAGCGCGACCTGGATGTGCTGGCCATGGGTGTACTGCTTAAGGATGTCGGCAAGGTCATGCTGGATCTGGCGCTCTTATCCAAGGCAGAGCGCACCGCTGACGAAGAACGCCTCTACGAAACCTTTATCGAGCAGGGCTGCGAAATCCTGCGTAAAACCCCCGGTGTAGAGCCGCGGGTGATCAGTGTGGTGAAAACCCACTGTGAGCGATTGAACGGCAGCGGCTTCCCCCAGGGATTATCGGGCGACAAGATTCCTCTGTTGGGCAAGATTGCCGGTATCGTGACCTATTACGATTTTGTCACCAACCCACGTGGCTCGCGCCATCCTATTGCGCCGTCCAAGGCAGTCGCCAAACTGTATGAATTGCGCAATATCGAGTTTCAGGAAGAGCTGGTGGTGGAATTTATTCGCGCGATTGGTTTGTATCCCACTGGTACCCTGGTTGAATTGAGCACCGGCGAAGTCGCGGTGGTAGTCGAGCAAAATTTTGAACGACGTTTGAAACCGCGTGTTGTTGTGGTGTTGGATGCCTACAAGCAACCGTTGGCGGAATACCTGCTGCTGGATTTATCGGAAGACGATAAGCGCAAGCAAGAGTTGCTCGACTCCGGTAAAAAATCCCGTTATGAAATCGAAAAAATCGAAATCGCGCGCGATCTGGAGCCGGGCAGTTTCGATGTGGATATCGCCAGTATCCGCGATCACTATTTGATGAAAAATGAGAAAAAGGGCTTGATGGCACTCCTGAGCAAGCTTACCAGCCGCACCTGAATAATCATATCGACACCTCAATCGCCAAAAACCGCAAGCAGTCGTTGCTTACGGTTTTTTTATAGTTGCTTTCGGCTTGTCCGTCTTACCAACGCTTAGGGTACAATTGCCCGCTTTTTTGTTTCCCGCTCCCACTGGGGCGAGATGCCTTATCTGCAGCAGTACCGCTTGGTTGTCCTGTTGCCCCGATCTAAATTTCTGCAAAGCAAAGAGAGTTGATGATGTTTGAATGGTTGGCAAGCCCGGAAGCCTGGGTGGCTTTAGCAACACTGACGGCCCTGGAAATTGTACTGGGAATCGACAATATTATTTTTATCTCGATTCTGGTCGGGCGTTTGCCTGAACATCAGCGCAAATTCGCACGTAATGTGGGTTTAGGTTTGGCGATGATTACCCGTCTGGCGCTGCTTTTTTCATTGGCGTGGATTATGGGGCTGGTCGATCCGCTCTTTACAGTGCTCGGGCAAGCTATTTCCGGTCGCGATATTATCCTGATCGGCGGCGGTTTATTCCTTATCGCCAAAGCAACGCACGAAATCCACGGCAGTCTTGAAGGTGCTATAGAAACCGAACGCAATGTAGCTGCGCATGGTTTGATGGTAGTGCTGATACAAATCGCGGTGCTGGATATCGTTTTTTCGCTCGATTCTGTGATCACTGCGGTAGGTCTGGTCAGCCAGGTGCCGATTATGGCGACGGCGATTATTATTGCAGTGGGTGTGATGTTATTTGCCGCCAAGTCTATTGGTGAATTTGTTGATAGCCACCCGACAATCAAAGTGCTGGCCTTATCATTTTTGGTGGTGGTTGGCTTCGCCCTGTTGGTGGAGGGGTTCGGTGTGCATGTACCCAAGGGCTACATTTACTTCGCGATGGCCTTCTCGCTGGGCGTGGAATTGATCAATATCAAAATGCGCAAGCACCAGGATAAACCGGTGGAATTGCGCAAAGATTATCCTGGTGATCAAAAGTAAAAAACCCTTGCGGAAAAACGAAAAAGGCCGATCAATTGATCGGCCGCAGACCGCTGACAAACCCCTAGCCAAACGCTGGGGGTTTTTATTTAATGGCAGCGTATTTTTTTGCGATGACTGCCATGCTCAAAGAACCCACGCCTCGCCAGCACACACTGGAAATGGTGATCCTTGAGGATCTCGTTCCGGCTGACCATCTCCTGCGCAAAATCGACAAACACATCGATTTTGAATTCATCCGCGATAAAGTCCGTCACCTGTATTGCGATAACAACGGCCGCCCT
>DATIGS010000033.1:0-7272 GCA_035481425.1 Cellvibrio sp.
GGGCAGTCCATCAAAAATCAGCGAGCGGTGTGCGGCAAATCCCGCTTGTGCGCCGTCGCCAATTGCAAAAGTTACACTGCCCATCGGCCTGCCTAAATCGCCGCAGGCAAATACGCCGGGGATTGAGGTTTGTTTTAATTCATCGGTCTTTACATAAAATCCCACCGAGCTTTCAGCGATTTCACAACCCAGATCATAGGCGATGGGGCTCGCGGGTTTGGTGAGTGATGCAATAAATAGTCCGGCGAGTTCGACCAGGCGGCCGTTTGCCAGTTTGACGATGACAGTTTGTTCGCCCGCAATTTCATTTACCGTTTCGGTTTCGATCTGAACATTGCGCGCGGCCAATTGTGATAGCTGCAATTCATTCGGCGTAAAACAATTGTTGGTGAATAAGGTGGTTGGGCCCCAATCGGGAATTAATAGCGCCTGGTGCAGCGATGCTTCACTCACCGCGAGTACGCCGAGCTTGCCCTGGTTTAATTCGTAGCCGTGGCAATAAGGGCAGTGAAAAACGGTTTTGCCCCAGCGCTCCTGTAAACCGGAAATGGCAGGCAAGTGGTCGCTGATGCCGGTCGCGAGTATCAAACGTTTTGTAATAAATTTTTTATTGTCGGTAGTGGCGACATTAAATAAATCACCATTTTTTTCTGCCACTTCAACGCTGCCTTGCAGCCAGGTGACGGTGGGATATTTTAATAATTGCGCCTTTGCTTCTTCAGCGATTTGCGCTGGTGGTTTTCCATCTTGCCCCAACAGACCGTGCGAATGGGATGCGAAACGATTGCGGCGAATACCCGCATCAATCACCAACACACTGCGGCGCCCGCGCGCCAATTGCAGTGCGCCCGCCATACCGGCATAGCTGCCGCCGATCACAATTACGTCGTAAGTGTTCATCTATTTGTCCTCGGGAAAAATGGAATGTTCGTGCTGGCCGGAGAATCCGTGCGCGAGTTTGCGCTGGTGGAAATCGGCGCTGAGTTGCGCGAGCGTTACGGTGCGGAAGCGTTCGAGCAGCAAGGCTTCGGCATCCTGGAATGCCTGGTTGAGTGCATCGTTTACCGCCGCTTCCACCAGGCAACCCGGCGATTCGGTGCGGTTGCCCATGGCGAGCAGGGTGGGTTCGTCCAGTGCGCGGTAAATATCGTAGAGGGTGATGGTTTCCAGCTCGCGACAGATTTGCCAGCCGCCGCCATGGCCTTTGGCGGAGCAGACCAGTTCATGTTCGCGCAAGCCAGCGAGCACCCGGCGGATCACCACCGGATTGGTTTTCATCATGTTGGCCAATGCTTCCGAGGTCATGGGCGCATTGACTTCAGCCATATGCAGCAAGACGTGGAGCACGCCGGATAAGCGGGAATCGCGTTTCATAAATGTTTAGCCTTTCATGCAACTTTATCTGTTACATAAAAGGCTAAACGATAAAGTCCAGTTACGCAACCTTTAAAGTTACGTGAGTTCGGGCTTATGTGTGGCGCCATTCGCAAATACGCCGGCGCGATTCTGCCGCGCTATTTTTTTCAGTTTTCGTTCAGTCTCTTTGCCCTAGCCTGCAAAAACCGTTTCTTTGCAGATTCCAAGGGGAATCATTATGAAAAATGCACTCAGGTTAATGGCTGGCTTGTTGGTAATGATCGGGGTTCTGGGCCTGGCGCTACCGCTGTCGGCGAAAGCCGAAGGTTATTGGATTGAGCAGGAGCGGCGCGCGTTGCAGTATGAGCGCGAGGACATCAATCATGAGCGACAACAAATGCATCAGGATTTTGATGCGATGATGCGCGAGCTGGATGAAGAAAATCGCGCGATAGATCGCTGGCAAAATCGCCAGCATCAACAACACACAGATCATCAGGAAATTTCCCGTGCTGCTAACGAAAAGCGCGATGCGCTTAACCGCGAGCGGGATCGCATTAATCGTGAACGCGATCGGATGAATCGTTTTTACGATGAGCAAAATCAGTCGATAGATAGACGCAGCCAGCATTTGGATCGCCAGCACGCCCAGCGAAACTAAATCAAGCCATACAGATCTTTACTGCGCAGCGGCACAATTACTGACAGCTATCACTACTCATAAATCCCAATTGGCACCTATGCTCATTATTCGATAAACATAACAACGAGAGTGCAATATGAGTCAACCCATAAAATTCCTGCTTGCCTTTTTGTTTAGCCTCGGCGCCTTTTGGGCTAATGCTGCTGAAGTTAAAGTCCACAAAGCCATCCAGTTTGCAGCGCCCGATAATTTCCCGCTGACGCTGGATATTTATGTCCCGCAGACCGGCAAAAAATCCTATCCGGTAGTGGTGATTTATCACGGCGGCGGCTGGCTGGTGAATAACAATTCAATCATGAATGACATGGCGACCAAGGTCGCGCGCGAGGGCGAATTTGTCGTCGCCAATATGAATTACCGTCTGCTGGGCGACCAAAACAATAGCGTGACTATCAACCAGATTATTGAGGATGCCTTCGGTGGCCTGCTCTGGGTAAAGGAACACATTGCGCAATACGGCGGCGACCCGACGCGCGTGGCGATTACCGGCGATAGTGCGGGCGGCCATATCACTACCATGATCCTGACGCGCGGCCGCCAGTTGGAAAGCGATGGTTTCGCCGGTGACAGCCTGGGCTTCAAACCCAGCTATCTGCCCCCTGGAAAAACTGCCGAGCAAGTGGCCAAAGAAGATGGGTTAAAAGTGCAGGCCGCAGTGGTGAGTTACGCCGCCTTTGATATCTATGCAGCTGCCAAAGGCGGGTTTGAATCGCCCGGCAATGCATTTTGGAAATTCGGCAATGCCGAGGCGCGCGGTTTATTCGGCAAGCAGATCAATGTGAACGACAACGCCGATTACTACAAAGCCGTATCGCCGATTTATTTTGTTCCCAAGCGCAGTGAATACGCATTGCCGCCCCAATTTGTCCACGTCGGCAGCCTGGACAAAACCACTCCGCCCGAAGCGGCCCAGCACTATGTCGATCTATTAAAGGCGGGCAAACAACCGGTGCAGTACAAGGTCTATCCCAACAAAAACCACGCCTATCTGGACAATGGCTGCAATTGGGCGGGCAGCTGCTTCGATAAAGACGCACTCTGGCCGATGGCCGACATCATCACCTTCCTGAACTCTACCCTCAAAAACACCCTGAAAAACTAGGCCAACCCCGCCTACAGGGATTCCCGGTGCGGCTGAGCCCGCACTTTTTTCTCCGGTAAATTGCTAGCTTAAATGATGAATATATTCATCATTTTTGTTGAGATATCCATTTTTGATGTATATATTCATCAAAGTGATGGTCACGGTCTGGCGCTTTTATGAACTCTGCACTTGAACAACTCGGTTCTGAAATCAAAGCCCTGCGCAAAGCGCGCGGCTGGAGCCAGTCGCAACTTGCTGATATGGCTGGCTTGGACCGCACCACTCTCGGAATGCTGGAGCGCAACGACTACACCGATATTGGCATCCGCAAGATCGAACGGGTGCTGGCGCTTTTGGGCAAAAAGCTGACTCTCGCGAATGCTGGTCTGCCGACGCTGGATGAACTGGTAGCAGCGCAGATTGGGGAAGCGCAAGGTGCAAGATAAGGTCGATGTCTTTGTCGCCCACGAACGGGCCGGGCGCTTGGCGCGCGCGCAGCAGCGCCACAGTTTTAGCTATGGTCTGGATGCAACCGAGGCGCTCTCGCTCACTATGCCGCTGCGGGTGGAAAGCTACGATTACGAACAGGGTTTGCATCCGCTCTTCCAAATGAATTTGCCCGAAGGTTATTTGCGGCAGGCGATTGAACGTTTCGCCGCAAAAAATTTCGGCAGCGATGATTTGAGTTATCTCACGCTGTTGGGCAATCACCAGATTGGTCGTTTGCGTTATAGCCTGGCAGGCAAACCGCTGCCCAATGACAATCGCACGCACTTATCGCTCACTGAATTATTAAACAGTGATGATGCAGAATTATTCCACCAATTATTTGAGCGTTACGCCATTCATTCAGGTGTGGCGGGTGTGCAGCCTAAAGTATTGATGGATGTGCACTCCGCCAACCATCCCAATGCAAATCCGCTTACTGATAAAGCAACTTTGCCACTAAAAAAATACATCGTAAAAAGTTGGGGTGCAGAATTTCCGGAATTGGCCTGCAACGAATTTTTATGTATGACACTTGCACGAAACGCGGGCTTAACTACACCGAATGTTTATCTCAGTGAGAATGGCAAGCTGCTGGTTTGTGAACGGTTTGATATAGATGCACAAGACCAGCCATTGGGATTTGAAGATTTTTGTGTGTTGCAAGGCAAAACCACCCAGCAAAAATACGAATCGAGTATCGAAGCCTGCGCGGGTACTGTTACCCAATTTGTATCGCCCGAATATGTCCAGCAAGCACTGGAAGATTTATTTAAATTAACCCTGCTCAATATCCAGATCAGAAATGGCGATGCGCATTTAAAAAATCTCGGTGTACTCTATTCCGGCTTGGCCGAATATCGCATTGGGCAAATGCCAGGGGTCACGCGTAAACTCGCCCCCTTATTTGATCTTGTCAGCACTACGCCCTACATTCCACGCGATTCCATGGCGCTAACCCTAACTGGCAGCAAACGCTGGCCCAAATGGAAAGTGTTGGAAAAGTTCGCCAAAATTCACTGCCGATTGAGCAATAAAACCATTGAGAAAATTGTGAGCGATGTTGAACAGTCCTGTGCGGCAAGCTATCCATTGCTGGAGCAACTGATGGATGTTCACCATGGGTTCCAGCCCATTGGTGAGGCGATAGGAAAATTATTGCAGCAACGGATGGTGTAATTAATGAAAACTCCCCTCGCCATCCTCAATACTGTTTTCGGCTATCACGAATTCCGCGGTCCGCAAGCATCTGTAATTGATGCTGTTGTTGCCGGTGAAGATGTGCTGGTGTTGATGCCTACCGGCGGCGGCAAATCCCTGTGCTATCAAATTCCGGCGCTGGTGCGCGACGGGGTGGGCATTGTGGTATCGCCATTGATTGCGCTGATGCAAGACCAGGTCAGCGCGCTTTGCGAATTGGGCGTGCGCGCCGGGTTTTTAAATTCATCGCTTAGTGCGCAAGAAATGTGGCAGACCGAGTTGGCATTGCAGCGCGGCGAACTGGATTTGTTATACGTTGCGCCCGAGCGTTTGATCCAGCCGCGCACGCTGGAATTATTTCACCAGATAAAAATTGCGTTGTTTGCCATCGACGAAGCCCACTGCGTATCCCAATGGGGACACGATTTTCGCTCCGATTATTTAAAGCTGGAATTATTACACCGCGAATTTCCGCAGGTGCCGCGCATCGCTTTAACCGCAACCGCAGATTTGCGCACGCGCGACGAAATTGTTGCGCGCCTGCAATTGGAAAATGCGCAGCAATTTATCAACGGCTTTGATCGCCCGAATATCCAATATCGCATCGCACAAAAAAATAATCCCAAAATCCAGTTGATGCGTTTCCTGCGCGACGAGCAGGCGGGGAACTCGGGTATTGTTTATTGCCTTTCGCGCAATAAAGTGGAACAGATTGCCGAATGGTTGAGTGCAGAAGGTTTTACCGCACTGCCTTATCACGCCGGTCTCGCGGCGAATATTCGTCAAAAAAACCAGGAGCGGTTTCTGCGCGAAGACAACATCATTATGGTGGCGACTATCGCGTTTGGTATGGGCATAGATAAACCCGATGTGCGTTTTGTAGCGCATCTGGATTTACCCAAAAGTATCGAAGCTTATTATCAGGAAACTGGTCGCGCCGGGCGCGATGGTGAAGCGGCAACCACATTATTACTGTACGGGTTGGAAGATGTGGTGAAGCTGCGGCAGATGATGGCGCAGAGTGAAGGTAGCGAAGAATTCAAGCGCAATGAGCAGCAACGTTTAAATGCGATGCTCGGCTTGTGTGAAATTACTTCCTGTCGCCGCCAGAGTTTATTGCGCTATTTTGGCGATACGCTCGCGCAAGCCTGCGGCAATTGCGATTGCTGTTTAACTCCGCCGCAAACCTGGAATGCAACTGAAGCGGTGCAGATGGCGCTCTCCTGTGTGTATCGCACAGGTCAGCGCTTTGGCGCTGGCCATGTGATCGATGTACTGCGCGGCAGCAACAATGAAAAAATATTGTCGTTCGGGCATCACCAATTGACCACCTATGGTATTGGTAAACACCTGAGTGTGGATGAATGGAAATCCATCTTCCGCCAATTGGTTGCACGCGGTTTGCTGGATGTGAATAGCGATGGTTTTGGCGGTTTGTTATTGAATGAAACCTGCCGCGCCTATTTGCGCGGTGAAGATAATATTTATCTGCGCCGCGAAACCAAACCTTCAGCCAATAGTCCACGTCGCGCGAATCTTTCACAAGCAATTGCCAACGAAGACCAATCGCTATGGAATGCACTGCGCTCCTGTCGCAAACGCCTGGCCGAAGAACAGGGCGTGCCGCCCTATGTTATTTTCCACGATGCAACCCTGCGCGAAATGCTGGAATTCCGCCCGCTCACACCAGAGCAATTGCGCAGCATTACCGGCGTAGGCGAAAGCAAATTAAAACGTTTTGGCGACGAATTTTTAGCGGTGATTCGGGAAGCGGAATACGAGGCTTAAATGATGGGTTTTCAAACCTGATCGTTAAAGGCGACGAGATTTTGTTTTTGCAATTTAAGAATCCACCCGCCCCACCCCACTGCCGCAATAATAATTATTGAGCCAATAGCAAAACTCGCATTGGCAATGGCATGGGTGTGTTCGAGCGCATCCATCATCGTCAATAAATTCCCCCAGTCATGCGACTCTTCACCGCCGCCACCGATTAGTGGCAGTACGCGGTATTCGGCGTCGGCGATATAAGGTGATACATCAATAAAATTTTGTCCGCACCACCAGAGCATAATGCTGCCTGCAAAAGTGTCGCGTTGTTTAAACACAAAAACGCACAGCAAAATCAGTGGCAATAGGATTTGAAATAAGCTGCCGCCGAGGAACATCATGAATGTGCCAAATGGCATAAACAAAATGTGGCCGAATTCGTGAAAGGGTAGATTGACTGCATGCAAAAATGAGCTGCCGATTTTCTCCCAGTTAACGCCTGCGGTAATAAAAAATCCGCCCCAGAGTGCAAAGGCAGCCAGCAACAATACCCGCGCATAAAATGCTTGCGGAGTAATTTTTGCGGGGACATATAAAAAATCCGCACTCAGCCTTTGGGCGAGGGTTGGAACTATTTGGTAATCAAGTTGGCGACCAGTCTCAGAATCGTTAA
>DATIGS010000034.1:0-6711 GCA_035481425.1 Cellvibrio sp.
CCGTTGTTTGTATTAGTGCCGGTGCCGATGGTCAGGTCAAAGACAAACTCTTCGGGAACATTTTTGGTTCTGATATCTACGTTGCCGCCACCAAAATGACCTGGCAAGTCGGGTGAGTAAGCTTTTTGGATTTTGAGACTGTCTACTATAGAGGAGGGAATAATATCCAGCGGTAATACGTTACGGGTTAGTTCCGGCGATGGGACCTGCGCCCCATTCAATTGTACGCTGGCATATCGCTCCCCCAAGCCGCGTACATAAACATATCTACCCTGATTTAAGGTCACGCCGGTTACGCGAGTCAACGCGGCTGCGACACTGGTGTCGCCAGTACGGGCGATTTGGTCTGAGCCCATTAGTTCAGCGGCGAAGGCATCTTCCATACGCTCCTGAATAAGTGATTGGGCACCACTTTGTTGGCGTCCGGTTACCAACATTTCTTCAAGGGCTGGAGCATCAATCGCTGGTGCTGCCTGTTCGGTTTCTTGTGCCAAAATGCTGTTCGCCACAAAGGACAAAGAGGCGGCTGATATGGCTATAAACAGCTTGTGTCGATTCAGTGATAGTTTTTGCATGATGTAAACCTTATGAGTGCGTTGGTCTGGCTGGTCTTGGCTTAAAAAGAGAGGCGCCCTTGGGCGCCTCTTTTCTGTTGCCAGCAACAAGGCCGTAGCTAAGTTCTGAGCCGAGCCCTGATGAAGTAGGCGAGCCCTGAATTACTGGGCAGACAGACCAACAGTCCAGCCTGATACCCAATCGTTTGCCTCACTTACAGCGCCGATGAAGTCCACTGCTTCGAAGAAGCTGTTGGTGCCTGCTACTGGTGCTGTGGTGGTTGATGGGGCTTCAGACAGTTTGGTTACATCGGTTACGGCTACAGCGATCGCAGCGCCGTTACCATCAGTCATGGTGGCCGGGGTCAGATAAGCGAGTGGGTTAGTAGCCAAATCTTTAATGATGGTTGCTGGCAAGCCACCGGTGTTGGTTGAATCGATCACTACGTTGTTGTAGCCCGCAGTAGTGAACCAGGTCTTGGCGTTGAAAGTTGAGTTGCTTGGGTCAAGCTTGCCGGTTTTGATTGATTCGGTACAGGCAACCAGGTTGCTCTTGGCTACAGAGATTCCAGCTTCGATTGCATCAATAGTGGTTGGGCCTTCGGTATCATCAACTTCGAAACACTCGTTAGAAGACATGCCTGAAGCATTTGAGGTGATGATTGAGTTGTAAAACTCGAACTGGGTACCTTCGCGGAACAAAGGACCTTCCGAGTCATCTTTTGGAGTTGGGTAAGTACCCTGATCTTTATCAACACCAGAGGTGATGCAGGTCATATTGGAGAAGCGAGCGTGGGTCATCGGGGTGATATCATCTGCACGGCTACCACCGGTGTTGTCGCCTTCGATACAGCGGCCGCTACCTGATGGAGCAACAGTCAAGGCGAATTGGATATTACCTACGTAACCGTCAGCAAAGTCATAAGAGTCATCGCCAACGTTTACTGCAACTACGCGCTTCAGGTTAACTGCGCCCCCAAACATCTCAAAGCCGTCATCGCGAGTGGTATAAACCTGAGTGTATTCAACGGTGGTGCCTGAACCTACAGCGAAGAAAGTGATCGCGTTCAACTCGTTACCATCAACCACTTCGTAACCAGCGTGCTTCACAATAACGTACTTCAATACGCCGGATGATTCCGAGTTGTCGTTGCCACCGTAAGTACCTGGGCGACCTTCGGCTTGTACATGACAGTTCAACGGATCGGTACACTTGTTGGTCAGACCTTGACCCAAAATTTGCACGCCGCCCCACAAACCTCTGTCACCCAACGTGGCAGCATTTTCAACCAAGTCTTTAGTGGCACTGAATACGATAGGAGCTTCTTTGGTGCCTTCAGCAAAAATTTGAGAGCCACGGGCGATACGTAGGTAGTCAACTGGATTACTAAAAGCGATTTTCGCGCCCGCATTGACAGTCAGAATTGGGCCTTCACCTGCGGCAGGGACTTTTGCTCCACCTGCAACATCATTTGCATCAAAGTCCTCACCAATAAACAAACTGTCTTGGAAAATGTGTACACCGCCGTTTGGTAGAGCGGGAATGGTTAGGTCAGTAGTTATCGGGCGGGTATCGCTAGCGAAGGTTACAGGGTAAGTACAGTTGTTGCCGTTCAGGGCACCTTGGAACACTTGGCCTGCCACAGTGTAGGAAGCACAAGGGTTGGTTGCTACTGGTGAACTGCTTGAGCTGCCTGAACTGCTAGCGGGAGGATTATTAGTAGTGTTGTTGTTTGAATCAGTCACGGTATTGCTTGGATTGAGATTGATATCGCCGCCACCACATGCTGCCAGGGTCGCCGCTAAAATATTCAGTGCAAATAGGTTTTTCAGTTTCATGAGGTCACTCTCTTCTCAATTTCACAAGGGGCTAAGGAACAATTTCACAAGGGTTTAAGAAACAATGTGAACGCACTGGCCTAATCGTGTTCGGCTATGGCTTTCGCGTTTGTGGCGCCATTTTTGATGACAAATATGAAGTTTGGACGACAGATTGGTTAAAGTTTTATTTCCATTAAATGACGAAAATGTTTCCAAAACGGGCGGGTGAGGGGAGGGATTTGGTGGGTGTTTTGCCCATTTCCCATGCGGATTAACTTTGTTGCAGTTTGTAACCAGAGACCTTTAGTGCACTAAATTGGGTTGTTCAAGCCGGGGGGATTCGCTAAAGTGTCGGCCTCTTCAGAGCGTTACTAATAGAAACGCTTTAATTGCGCGCATAGAGCGCTGTAGGGATTATATGACCGCTATTCTCAAGCCTCTGGCAATCTTCCTTTCGGTTGGTTTTGCAATCCCTCTTAATTGCATTGCACAGACCGATCAGGATCCTGATCCTTGGCAGGGTTTCAATCGTGCCATGTTTACTTTCAATGACACCGTCGACCGCTGGTTCGCCAAACCCTTGGCGAAAACCTACAAGTTCCTTATGCCTGATCCCTTGGAGACCGGCGTCAGCAATATCTTTGATAATGTATTGGAAGTTCCCAATACCATTAACGGTGTATTGCAGGGTGATTTTAAAGGGGCCGCCCACGATACTGGCCGTCTGTTGGTGAATACGACCTTGGGGCTTGGCGGTTTGTTGGATGTGGCCAAGTATATGAACTTGCCGGCTGATGAGGATGAAGACTTTGGCCAAACACTGGCAGTTTGGGGGGTTGGGCAGGGGCCATATCTGGTATTGCCGCTTTTTGGACCGTCCACTGTACGCGATGCCTTCGGCCGCCCGGTCGATTACTACACCAATCCAACCAATTATATTGATCACAACCGCACTGAATATACGGTTTGGGCGCTGTCTCTACTTGATTCGCGCGCGAGCTTGTTGTCTTTGGAGGGCAACATCAGTGGTGACCGCTATACCTTCATTCGCGATGTATATTTACAGCGGCGCCAATACTTAATTAATAACGGCGATATACCCGACGAATTTGGCACTGATGATTTCAGTGAAGAATTTGACGAGGAGTTTTAAACACAACGGCTACTGCAAAGTGGCCGTTGTCGTATAAAGAGGGGAGATCGGAGGGTCAGGATATTATCTGAAGAATTTCCAGGCCTAATACATAGTCTCCTGAGTCATTAGTTGCTGACCTCACCACCTTGACCTTGGCCTTCAAGGTTGGGTTATGGCCATGGGCGGAGGAGACTTCCACTTCGCCTTCGGTACCGACTGCCAGATTCTGCTTTGTTTCTACTTGCAGCCCACCGCCGCTTAAATCCAGGCACATTCCCTCAATAACTTCATCGGCGGCAGCCAATTTGGCACTTAAGGGGGCGCCGATTTTCATACGGATGAAATCGCGCTTCTCGCTGTAAGGTTTGTTATCAATCCCCATAGCATGCTCCTCACTCTTGTATGCGTTGTTGTAGGTGTTGTTTGCGTTATAGATACTTGCCTGGATTGCCCGGGCATCGAGCAATATTAACTACTGCTTGTGTATGAGGCCCAAACCAAACACAACTGAGTGTAGCACAGCACCTTAAATAGCCAGCGACCGGTGGTCTTTTTCTACCCAGATAAACACACAAATCCAGGGCGAAAAAAAACCGCGCATGGCGCGGTTTTTTTGATTTGCTATCGCTCGCATTGGCGATTAACGCTCAAGGTATTGCAGCTTGCCTGGCACACCATCCCACTCGGCGTAGTCAGCAGGGGCATCTTTCATCTCGGTGATGTTAGGCCACACTTGCGCCAACTCGGCATTCAGCTCCAGGAATACTGCCTGGTCTTCGGGGAGTTCATCTTCGGAGAAGATGGCGCCAGCAGGGCACTCAGGCTCACACAATGCACAGTCGATGCACTCGTCCGGGTGAATCACCAAAAAATTGGGGCCTTCGTAAAAGCAATCAACCGGGCAGACTTCCACGCAGTCTGTGTGTTTACATTTGATGCAATTTTCCCCAACTACAAACGTCATAGGAGACTCCCACAAGTAACAAAATTCAGAATCAGTGTGCGCTTATGCCTGGCACTGCGCAAGAGCGCGCATTCTAAACAGCCAGACCCTTTTTGGGTAGGCTTTTGGCCGCTAAATACCATCGAAAAATCGATAAGGTGCAAGAAAATATCTTCAAAAAAGTGCAGTTGAGAATAGTTCTTTTTCATTACCGATTTAAGCGATAAGCGTTATCCAATTTACCAATGCTCGCGCCCTTATTTTCCACGCGCATAAAGCTCTTTTAATTTGTATAGCTGATCAAGTGCTTCACGTGGCGACAAATTATCGGGATTAATCTTATGCAGTGCTGCCAATGCGGGATTGGGCAAAGTATCAAACAATCCGGATTGCGCTGGCGATGCAACCATTGTTGAGCTTGTGTCTATGGCGAGTGGCGCTGCAGTGACAGTTTGCACAGTTACCGACGTGGTGCTTGCAACTTGCAATGTAGACGCCGCAGATTTAATCGAGTGGGGATGCTCGCCATTTTCCAACAGATGCAATTGTTGCTGCGCTTCCGCCAAAACTTGCGCAGGAATTCCCGCCAGCTTTGCCACCTGCAATCCATAGCTTTTACTGGCTGGACCTTCCTGCACTTTATGCAAAAACACAATATTGTCTTTGTGTTCGGTTGCGTTCAGATGCACGTTGGCTATACCCGTCACGGTTTCTGGCAAGGTAGTAATTTCAAAATAGTGAGTTGCGAAAAGTGTAAAAGCACGCACTTTTTCGGCAAGATGTTTAGCGCAAGCCCATGCGAGGGAAAGACCGTCAAATGTACTTGTGCCGCGTCCAATTTCATCCATCAACACCAAACTGCGCTCAGTGGCGTTATGCAAAATATTTGCGGTCTCGGTCATCTCCACCATAAAGGTTGAGCGGCCACCAGCCAAATCATCTGCTGAACCTATGCGGGTAAAAATGCGATCGACAATTCCAATTGCTGCTTTTTGTGCGGGAACAAAACTGCCGATGTGGGCCAGCAAGGTAATTAGTGCCGCCTGCCGCATATAAGTCGATTTACCGCCCATATTAGGGCCGGTGATGATGAGCATGTGACGCTGCGGATTAAATTCCAGATCATTAGGAACAAAGGGCGCCGTGGTCACTTGTTCAACGACAGGATGACGCCCGCCACTAATATGAATTCCCGCGCGCAAGGATAATTCGGGTTTGCAAAATCCGAGCGCATCTGCGCGTTCTGCCAGTGTGGACAGTACATCCAATTCAGAAACTGCGGCGGCGGAATCTTGCAGTGGAATTAATTGCACATTCAAGATATCAATCAATTCTTCGTAAAGTGCTTTTTCGCGCGCGAGTGCGCGGCTCTGTGCCGACAGCGCTTTGTCTTCAAACTCTTTTAATTCGGGGGTGATGTAGCGTTCGGCATTTTTTAATGTCTGGCGACGAATGTAATCTGCCGGTGCTTTTTCGGATTGCGCCGATGTCAATTCAATAAAATATCCGTGCACACGGTTGTAGCCGACTTTTAATGTCGGAATTCCCGTGCGCTCACGCTCGCGTGTTTCCAAGTCCAATAAATATTGGCCAGCGTTAGTGCTGATATTGCGCAAATCATCCAATTCGGCATCGTAACCTTCTGCAATCACACCTCCATCGCGAATTACCACCGGTGGGTTTTCAATAATTGCGCGCGACAACAACTCCACCAACTCGGGAAAGGTCGAAATTTGTTGAGCGAGATTTTTTAATTGCGGTGATTTTTTTGGGGCAAGTTCGTTTTGTAATTCCGGATAAGTGCCAATCGACATTAACAGGCGCGACAAATCGCGCGGTCGCGCTGAACGCAATGCGAGTCGGCCGAGGATGCGTTCCATATCGCCGACGCGTTTTAAAATTCCGTTAAAAACTTCAAACGCATAATTGAGTTGCAATTCAGCGATTGCATCTTGCCTGCCAATTAATAAATCCAGATCGCGCAGCGGGCGATTTAACCAGCGGCGCAACAAGCGGCTGCCCATACTAGTCGCAGCGCGGTTCAACACTGAAAATAATGTGTGTTCATCACCGCCGGTTAAGTTGATATCCAGCTCCAGGTTGCGACGAGTGGCTGCATCCATAATCACCGCTTCATCGCGGTTTTCATGGGCGAGGCTGCGCACATGGGGCAGGGCGGTGCGCTGGGTTTCCCGTGCATAACTTAACAGGCAACCAGCAGCGCAAATGGCAGCCTTTAAATGGTCGCAACCAAAGCC
>DATIGS010000035.1:0-6917 GCA_035481425.1 Cellvibrio sp.
TCCCAGAACAGGTTTTCTTTTGGCTGGGCAGCGATGGATTGGTCGACATAGGCCAGTGCATCGATATATTTTTTCTCGCCCGCCAGCTTCTCGGCTTTTTGATAATTGGCGTAGGCTTTTTGATCTTTAGTCACCTGTGCCATGGCGCGTTGGAAGGCTTCCTTATTGCGCACACCGCCGGGATATTTAGCCGCCGTCGCGCGGTTGCGGTTGACGCGCTCCTGTGAAGGTGGATGGCTGGCAAATAAGCCTTCCATAAATCCGGGATTCTTGCCTTCGGACAACTTCACGAAAATTTCCTGCAACTCGACCGCTGCCTGGGCATCGTAACCGGCCTTGGCCATGTACTTGATACCCACTTCATCCGATTGCAATTCATGGTCGCGGCCATATTTGGCTTGCCAAGCTTGCGAGCCAACCGCCAGTGCGCCCACACCCAGTGCACCGTATTCCGGTTTTTCCGAGGCAATTGCCACACCGGCAATCAACACGCCTGCGCCCATCAATACATTCTGGGTTTGCTGTTGAGCGCCATGGCGCGCTGCAGCGTGGACAATTTCATGACCCATTACGGCAGCCAACTGCGCTTCATCTTGCAGATAGACCAACAGACCACGGTTAATCGCCAGCTTGCCGCCGGGCATCGCCCAGGCGTTGGGGACATCATTATTCAGCACCACAAATTCATAGGGCAGATCCGGGCGGTCGCTCACTGCCGCCAGTTTTTTACCCACCATCTGCACATAGGTGGTCAGACCCGGGTCAACCACGTATTGCCCGCCTTGGGCCTGCTGTGCCGGAACATAATTTTGTGCGCCCGAGGCGATCTCTTGCTCGGGCGACATCAGCGAAATTTGGCTTTTCCCGGTCACCGGATTGGTCACACAGCCGGTCAGTGCCCATGCCAGGGCGCCGAGGGTGATAAGTTTCGAAAGCATTTTCATAAACGGACTCCTTGAGACATAGACGGGTATAATGCCACAACTTTTACCAGACCCAGTTTAATAGAAGGTGAACACTCTCCCATGAAATCCCTGCAAGTGATTGAACTCTTTGCCGGTATCGGCGCCGATGGCAAACCGATTGTCGAGCAACTCCACGTGCGCGAACTGGACGACGGTAACTTCCAACTGGTGCAATCGCCCGCCTTTGCCAAGGGTTTGGCGAGTGGTGATATCGTCAAGATGCTGCCGCAAACGCGCGAGTTCGAGCTGGTGCAGCGCAGCGGCAACCTGAGCCTGCGCGTGTACAGCCGCGGCGATATCCAGTCCTTATCCGACGCGCTCACTGCCGAGCTGGAGAAACTGGGCGGCGAGCTGGATCGCGAGACCCAGCGCATGCTGGTCTATTCCATTCATGTTAGCTGCGGTTTCAGCGCTATTGAAAATATCCTCAATGAGTTTGTCGGCCGCGACGGCCAAAGCGCCTGGATGTACGGCAATGTCTACGACCCGGCCGATGGCGAAACCCCGCTCAACTGGTGGCAAGACCTGCTCAAACCCGAATAAGGCTCGTCCTTTACCAGCCCCACTCTCTTTATTGGTATCGCTTTACGTATGCTGCACCTGATTTCCCCCGCCAAGACCCTGGATTTTGTCACTCCCCCCAAAACCGCGGAATTTACCCAGCCGCGTTTTCTTGAGCATTCACACGAGCTGATCAAGGATTTGCGCCAACTCACCCCGCCGCAGGTGTCAAAACTGATGAGCATCAGCGAGAAACTGGGCGAGCTGAATGCGCAGCGTTTCCTCGAATGGCAAACCCCGTTTGCACCAGGCAATGCCAAGCAGGCGGTGCTGGCGTTTAAAGGCGATGTGTATACCGGGATGGAGGCAGAGACTTTTTCCACCACCGATTTCACCTTTGCCCAGCAGCACCTGCGCATCCTCTCGGGTTTGTATGGCTTATTGCGCCCGCTCGACCTGATCCAACCCTATCGGCTGGAAATGGGCACCAGCTTTGCCAATGCGCGCGGCAAGAACCTGTATCACTTCTGGGGCGATATCATCACCGACCAGCTCAACCGCGAACTGGAAGAACAACAGGAGCGGGTACTGGTAAACCTCGCCTCCACCGAATACTGGGGCGCGGTCAACACCAAAAAACTGCATGCGGAAGTGATTACGCCGGTTTTTAAAGACAGCAAGAATGGCCAGTACAAAATCATCAGCTTCTTCGCCAAAAAAGCGCGCGGCATGATGAGCGCCTATATCGTCCGCAACCAGTTACAAAACGTAGAAGACCTTAAGGGTTTTGACACCGCTGGCTATCGCTATGACGAACGCAGCTCATCGCCTAAAGAGTGGGTATTTTTACGGGAAGAAGCCCTAGCGAGCTAAGGTGCGCGAGCGAACAGAATCGAAATATAAAGAAATATTTTCAGCTGCAAACTTCATATAGTTAAAAATTACGCTAGGCTTGATTTGGGGCAGAAAACGATCTTAACCAGTCGTTGCAAATGGATGCCCCACTCCCTACAGTTTCGCGACCGTACATTGATCGCTTACTAATAACAGGATGTGATAGGAAATCGCCCAATGAACTTTAACCATGCTTACCTCAATCGCGTCCTGGCCCAGCTGTCGCAAGTGGCCGGAATTTCCCATCGCCGGATTTTCACCGGTGCCAGCCTGTATTACCAGGGTGTGCAATTCGCGCTGGTGGTCAATGATCGCCTCTACTTTTACACCGACGAACACTCCCGCCCCCTTTACCAGCAACAAGGCATGAGCGCCTTCCAGCCACGCCTCGCGACCCAGGTGCAATCCTGCTTTTACCAGGTTCCCGAACATGTCATTAACCAACCCGCCGAATTGCATCACTGGCTGCGTATTGCGCTAGACAGCGCCTCGACTATCCACGGCGACGACATAGGCAAGCGGGAAGATGATGCTGATTACCACCAGGATTCGAGCCTCGACAACGCTTACATTCCCCGCCAGGCACGCGCCTGACTAGGTAGTTCTACCTGCTGCAGCGGCGCGCAAATTTTTCATCACTGGGCTAGGCTAAAAGGATCATTAAGAGAGAGATGATCCATGGGCATTCGTATTCTGGTGGTGGATGATGCAACCTTCATCCGCGACATGATCAAAAAACAATTGCGCGACAAGATTCCCGGGGTCGAAGTGTTTGATGCCCCCGACGGCGCGCGCGCATTGGCGCAACTCAAAGGCCAGGCGGTTGACCTCATCTTGTCCGACTGGGAAATGCCCAATATGACGGGTGCCGAGCTGCTCTCGGCGGTACGCGCCATGCCCCATGACGGCACCATCCCGTTCATCATGATTTCCAGCCGCGGCGACCGCAATCACATAGTCAAAGCCATCGAATTAGGCGTATCCGATTATCTAAGCAAACCCTTCTCTGCCGACGAACTCCTGAAAAAAGTCTTCAAACAATTAAAACTCGCCGGCAAGGCACCAACCCAACGCGCCCCTGCGGCCACCACCCAAGGCATCGCCTTTGCTTCGGTGGATGTGCTGACCGGCGGCTCGCCGCTCGCGGGCGGACAAGCTGCAGCGCCCAAAGCGTCCAATCCTTTCGCCAATAACAGTGTCAGTGCTCTCGGCGCCAAACCGGTAGCTAAAGCCGCCGCTGCCGTAAAAGCCGTAGATTCAGCGCGGGCAGCCAAGGGCAAAGCGCAATTGCGCTTCCCGAATAACCGCACCTTTGGCTGCGTGATCCGCGAAATGTCGCTCCAGCTGATGAACTGCCTGATGCAACGCACTGATGATATGCCCGGCTTGTTTGAGCAAGCCGTGGTGGATATTGAAACCGGCGATGGCAGCAGCCTCGCGCGCGTCAATGGTTATGTGCACAGCATCCAGGCCGGGGAAAACCGCCCGGACACCAATGTAGTAAAAATCATCATCCGCTTTGTCGATAACGACGCGGAAAAATTTGAGACCCTCTCCAAATATATCGCGCAAATGTAACCCGCACTTTTTCCCCCGGCCCCATCTTCTGAAATAGCCCCGGCATTTTTCCGGGGCATGACCAAACCATGCCCTAAACCAAGCCCAGCGGCTCCAAAATGTAAACGATTACATTTTTTATATCCACGAAAATGAAACGTTTACACATAATTTTCACGATTAATTAGGATTTAATTTCTACAAAAAAGCATTTTTAAGCAAAATAATTTCTAGCGCCTATTGCCCGTTTTCATTTGGCTGTGTAGCATTTTCCTATACCAAATTGAGTTTTTTGAGTAAGGGTTATGAAACATCGCAAGCCTATAGTGATCGCCAACTGGAAGCTTAACGGCGGATTGGATTTGATCTGCACCTCGGTAGCCTCGTTTATCGGTAAACAATTTGCGGCGCAAATTGCTATCTGCCCGCCCTATTTGTACATGCGCGATATGCTGACCTTTTTGCAGTATTCCGAGTTGCAAATTGGCAGCCAAAACGTGAGCCGTTATGAATCGGGCGCTTACACCGGTGAGACTTCTGCGCAGATGCTCAAGCAAGCCGGCTGCTCGCTGTGTTTGATCGGCCACTCGGAACGCCGCGCCATGTTTGCGGAAAACAACGAAGGCTGCCAAATCAAGGTGCGCACTGCATTGAATCATGGTTTGCTCCCGGTGCTCTGCGTCGGTGAAAACCAGCAGCAACGCGAAGCCAATATCACCGAAGCAGTGTTGCGCGAACAATTGCGCGGCGGCCTTAGCGATATAGATCTCGCAGGCAAAGCCCTGTGTGTTGCCTATGAACCCGTATGGGCGATTGGCACCGGCCTTGCAGCAACACCTGCAATTGCCCAACAAGTCCATCAATTTATCCGCGCTGAACTCACGCAGATTTTTGATGCGGAAACCGCAAACCGTGTGCGCATCCTTTACGGCGGCAGTGTGACCAAAAGCAACGCGCGCGATTTATTGCAGCAGGCCGACATCGACGGTTTACTCGTTGGCGGTGCCAGCCTGGACCCAGGCCACTTTGTGGCGATTTGTGAACAAGCTTCTGAATTTGCAGTTATTGAGCGCGTCGCAATTTAACGCGCTGCCGAACAGAACAAAATTTAAAAAAGACCAATACAGAAAAATTAAAACAACAACATTAATCGGCGAACAACACGGTCATCACAACCAATCAACTACAGCTCAGGATTTGATGATGAACAGTCTCGCTAACCTTGTTGCCCCGGGCGTTGCCACTGGCGATGCCGTAAAAACCCTCTTCAATGCCGCCAAAGCGGGCGGTTTTGCTTATCCAGCAGTAAATGCCGCTAACACCAATACGATTAACGCCACGCTTGAAGCAGCGCGCAAAGTGAACTCGCCGGTGATTGTGCAATTGTCCCAGGGCGGCTCGGCATTTTTCCTCGGCAAAAGCATAAAGCTGGATGGCCAGGGCAGTTCCATACTGGGCTCAATCGCTGCGGCGCATTATGTGCACACAGTTGCGGAAGCCTATGGCGTACCGGTGATATTGCACACCGACCACGCCGCAAAAAAATTATTGCCGTGGATTGACGGCCTGCTCGACGCCAGCGAAAAACACGTCGCCCTTACCGGCGCGCCGCTGTTCAGTTCACACATGATCGATTTATCCGAAGAATCGCTGCAGGAAAATATCGAAATTTCCGCCGCTTATTTAGCGCGCATGCACAAACTCGGCATCACCCTGGAAATCGAATTGGGTTGCACCGGCGGTGAGGAAGATGGTGTGGATAACAGCCATCTGGATAACTCTGCGCTCTACACCCAGCCGCAGGATGTTGCATATGCTTACGAAAAATTGCGTCCGATCAGCGACAAATTTTCCATCGCCGCTTCCTTCGGCAATGTGCACGGTGTCTACAAACCCGGCAATGTAAAACTCACGCCGGAAATTTTGCGCAACTCGCAAACCTATGTGAGCGAAAAATTTGGTGTGCCCTACAACAGCCTCGATTTTGTTTTCCACGGTGGTTCAGGTTCCGAGCCCAGCGATATCGCCCAGGCGATCCATTACGGTGTGGTCAAAATGAATATCGACACCGACACCCAATGGGCATTCTGGGAAGGCACTATGGACTACTACAAAGCCAATGCCGATTATTTGCAGGGCCAGATTGGCAACCCGGAAGGTGACGAAAAGCCGAACAAAAAGTTTTACGATCCACGCGTGTGGCTGCGTAAAAGCGAAGAGTATATGGTGAAGCGTTTGGAACAATCCTTTGCCGATTTAAATTGCCTCAATCGCTATATTTAAAAAACGCATTATTTAAAACACGATTACAACGCGACCTTGATAGCCGAGCGATTTTAATTGCCGGATGCGTTTTAAGCCAGAACGTGCACGCACAGCTTGAACGCATAGTGCAAAGCCTGAATAGAAAGTTACGGAAACTTGCATGAAAAATTTATTCGATGTACTGCGCAGCGATGAAGTCGCAACTGATTTGGTCCAGGTCATTAGCACCATCATCAATGCCAGCAAAGAAATTGCGTTTCGCGTGCGCCAGGGTGCGCTCGCGGGCGTGCTCGGTTCCACCCAGGATGAAAATATCCAGGGTGAAACGCAAAAACAATTGGATGTGATTTCCAACCAGTTGCTGAAAGATTTATTGCTCAGCTGCGGGCCGGTCGCCGCGCTGGCATCGGAAGAAGAAGACACGGTCGTTGCAGCAAATCCGGATGGGAAATACATAGTCGCGTTTGATCCTCTCGATGGCTCGTCCAACATCGACATCAACGGCCAAATTGGGACTATCTTCAGTATTTACCGCGCACTGGATTCAGTTCCCCACAATAGTGAATTGCAATTCAACCAAAAAGGTTCCGAGCAAGTCTGCGCTGGCTATGTGCTTTATGGCCCATCGACACTGCTGGCAATTACCACCGGCAAGGCCACGCGCTGCTTTACACTCGATGCAACCCAGGGCACGTTTTTATTGACCGCCGATGCAATCCAGATCGGCAAAGACAC
>DATIGS010000036.1:0-7765 GCA_035481425.1 Cellvibrio sp.
CCATTCTTCTGCAGCGGTTTCGGCAGAAATATTGTGGTCCCACGCCATGCGACCGAATGCGTACCAACTCGATTGCACAAACGGGTGGCCTGTCCAATTGCGGTCGGTACCCGGATTAATAACGGCAGCCATGCCAGTGTGTTTGGCGTTATTCTCTTTACCACCCACAAATACTTTGCCTTCGAGAATATTGCCAATCGTTGAGCCCTCACCTTTTGCCCATGTTTCGGTGCGCAGCGATTCCTCAAACAATGGACCTTGGTATGCAAGGTGAGTCGCAAAACCAAAATATTCTTGCGTGACCTGGAACTCCATCATCATGTGGGTTTTTTCCATAGCCGAAAAAAGTGACGAATAGGGTTCACGCGGTTGGAAATCGATTGGGCCATTTTTAACTTGCAGAATAACGTTATCCGCAAATTTTCCATCGAGCGGTTTGAATTCATCATAGGAGCCGCGGAAGCGATCGCCAATATCCGGGTGGTACACAAACGCACGCCAAAACACTACACCACCATAGGGTTTTAATGCAGCGGCGAGCATGTTGGCGCCGTCCGCATGATTGCGGCCGTAATCTTGTGGGCCAGGCTGGCCTTCGGAATTGGCTTTTACTAAATAGCCGCCAAAATCAGGGATGTATTCGTATACTTTTTTGGTCCGTTCCTGCCACCATTTTGCAACGCGTGGATCAAGCGGATCGGCAATATCCAAATCGCCAAAGGCGCGCGGCGAATTGTAATTAATGGATAAATACACTTTGATGCCGTAAGGGCGAAACACATCAGCTAATGCGGCAATTTTTTTCAGGAATTGATCGCTTAGCAAACGCGGGTCGGCATTTACGTTATTGATCACTGTGCCATTGATACCTAGCGAGGCATTGATGCGCGCGTAATCGGTGTAACGCGGCGATCTATAATCTGGCAGCGTGCCCCAATCCCACAGCGATAAGCCCGCGTATCCACGCTCTACCAAACGGTTAACATTATCCCAATGGTTTACCACGCGATGCTGCAATTTAGGCGCGCTTGTAATAGAAATTTTTGTGAGCGACTGCTGAGTCTGGATCAAGCGCAAGAAATGAAAACTACCGTAAAGCACGCCTATATCAGTGTTGGCCGCAATAATAAAAACATCGCGTTTGTTGATGCGTGTCTGCTCCAGCAAATAACCTTCGTCGTCTAATGCGGCGAGGCGCTGCGTTAAATTCAGCGATGCTATGAACGGTGAGTTTTCCGGTGTTCCGATCACCAATGCACGTTGTGCCAGCTTACCTGTGCTGAGTGCAATCGGTTTGGCCAGCAAGCCGCTCAGACCGCGCTGCAATTCATCTTTGGCAGCATGCAAGGTCGGTGAATCGCCCTCCACTACCAATTGGTTCAATTGCTTTTGATACGCCTTGAGCAAACCGGAATCTGCAACAGGCGTGTAGCGCAGCCACATGTCGTAGCCATCTTCGGCTTGTGCTGCAGACATCGATAGACCAAACCAAAAACTCAGGAAAAAGAAACATTTGCAGAAAAAGGATCTATGCACACTCGACTCCACTTAACTTATTATTACCTAGTCATCATCTTATAGTCATTGCAAATATATCACTGGTATACAAGAATACCCATTCAATAAATGTAAAGGTTGCCCTGCCAGCCTATAACAACAAGCAACATGAACAAACGCCAAAATGACCATGGCGAAAAACTATAACGTTAATATCGACCGAGGAATCCGCAATGAAAATATCACGCCGACAATTGCTAACAATGGGAAGCGCCGCTGCAACCCTGGCCGCTTCCACCAAATTAATTGCAGCCGAAAAAGCTGCTGCAGCAACCGGTTTAAAAAACGCGTACAAAAATGATTTCTTGATCGGCGCCGCACTGAACACCAGCATTATCGACGGTAAAGATCCGGAGCTCACTGCGCTCATCACCAAAGAATTTAATTCCATTACAGCAGAGAATTGCCAAAAATGGGAAAGGCTGCGCAATGAAGATGGCAGCTGGCGATGGCAAGACAGCGATGCTTTTGTGAACTTTGGCGTTAACAATAAAATGCACATTGTAGGGCATACGCTTGGTTGGCATAGCCAAATTCCCGATAGCGTATTTAAAAATAAAGATGGCAGCTATATTTCCAAAGACGCACTGGCAAAAAAGCAGCAAGAGCACATCACCACTTTAGTAGAGCGCTACAAAGGCAAAATAGCGGCCTGGGACGTTGTTAACGAAGCGGTGGGCGATGACAACAAAATGCGCCCGAGCCATTGGTATAACATTATGGGCGATGATTTTCTCGTTAATGCGTTTACGCTCGCGCATGAAACTGACCCCAAAGCACATTTGCTGTACAACGATTACAACAATGAGCGCCCGGAAAAGCGCGCGGCAACTATTGATATGCTCAAGCGTTTGCTAAAACGCGGCGCGCCAATTCACGGCTTGGGAATGCAGGCGCATATTGGCCTGGACTCGGATTTGAAAAACTTCGAAGACAGTATTCTGGCTTATTCTGAACTGGGTTTGCGCATTCACCTCACCGAGTTGGATGTGGATGTGTTGCCATCGGTATGGAATTTGCCGGTCGCTGAAATTTCTACCCGTTTTGAATACAAACCGGAACGCGACCCTTATACCAAAGGCCTACCCAAAGAAATTGATGAAAAACTCGCGAAGGTATACGAATCACTATTTAAAATTTTGCTTAAACATAAGGATAAAGTAGATCGCGTGACCTTTTGGGGTGTACGTGATGATGCCAGCTGGTTAAATGGCTTTCCGATTCCCGGGCGCACCAATTATCCACTGCTGTTTGACCGCAAGCAGCAACCCAAATCGGCTTACTTTCGCTTAATGGATTTAAAGCGTTAATTTTGCGTAGGCTTCAAAAAAATGGGCGAGAATAACTCGCCCTTTTTTATTTCTGCTTTATCCATTCACATCAACTTACCAATCCATCTTGTGCTTGATGAACGCCGTTAATTTTTCTGCATTTGCTTTGTGTTGTGCGATACGCGGATGGCCGCCATAGCCAGTGTACTCAAAGAAAATGGTATCCAGCTTTTCATCTTTATTTTCCTTGCGCATCCGCTCCACTGCGGTGGTGATATAGCCTGGCCATTTGGGATTGGCAGTGGCGTCCATACTGCCCAACGCGCAGATAATTTGCGCTTTGGGATATTTAGCGCGCACGCTACGCACAAAATTAATATAGGCCTGCACGCGTGCCGCATCATCGGGAATCGGCTGCAAACGTTTTTCGCGGTCGATCAACCAACTATCGTTTTGAAATAAATTAATTAATACCAGATCCGGCGTCCATTGGGTGAAATCCCATTTGGTGTCATTGTCGCCAACCGCACTCACCTGATCGTAAAACTGCGGCATGATGAACGGAAACCAGCTGATCATAATGCCAATACCACTTTGTGAAATGGTGTGTAATTCGGCATTCAGATTGCGTGCGGTAATGGCACCATAAGCCCAGTAATTATTTTTTTCGCTCAGCAGATGATCTGCACCATTGTCGGCCCCTTCATTACCCATGCCAGTAGAAATGGAATCACCATAAATTTCCATGCGGCGCGTTGGGCGCGCAGGTGGTGCGAGCATTTTTGCATCTGCATCCAACACCAGCCCTTTAAATGCCGTTGCACCCTCTTCACCTTCGGTGCGCTTGTAAATCTCCAGGCTGTGATTACCTGCTTTCAGCGCGGTGCTAATCACATAAGTCTGCTCACCTTTCTTGGCTTCCAACACATTAGGATGCTGGGTCTCTCCATCAACAATGATATTGAAATAATTTTTACCGAGCTGGTCATCCAGTTTGATCGCCAATGATGTGCCGGTGAAATTGGCTTTGATACTGGTGCCCGTCCAGGAAAGTAGAGGGGCTTTTTTATCGCTGAAATCAATACGGCCGGTGTACAGATAAGCTTGGTTGTCAGCACTGATGGTTTGTACCGGTTCGGCCAGCGCAACGGAGGAAAAAAAATAACCGCCAGATAAAAGGCTGATCCCGAGCAACCGGTTAATTAAGGACCGATTTTTAAATAATCTATTTAAAAAGGGTCGATTTAAAAAGGACCGTTTTATAAATGATCTATTGATAAAAGAACGTGGATTAAATGTCATTGTCATTCTCGTGTCAGGTGGTATTGGTGTTCGGTTCTTATTGCCGCAATGCATAGTAATAAGCATGCATCACAAATTCCACCACGGGATGCAAAATAGCCCATTCACCTTCATCAAGGCCAATTGCTCACAGATAAGCGAGGAGCACAAGTCTGTTTTTATGCCGGGGTAAATGCGAATATCTGCCGCAGAGCCAGAATTCGACCAACGCCATTATTCGCCAGTGTGGAAAGTCTATGAATACAGAAAGCGATATACAAAACAACAACGAATACTATTCAACACATTTTGACGGGCTACAGCTCGCAGGAGCTTCATTTAGCGAGATTGTTTTTGAAGGCTGCACCTTCCAACAATGCAATTTTTCCGATGCCCGCTTTTACAAATGTAAATTTGTCGATTGCGAATTCAACGCATCAAACCTGAGCAATATTAAAGTGGATTACAGCCGCTGGATTGATGTCAGCTTTAATGGGAGCAAACTGGTTGGCGTCGATTGGACAAAAGCCGACTGGCCGCGCTTTAACCTTACCGCCGCCATTAGTTTTAGCGAATGCATCCTCAATGATTCCTCGTTCTTCGGGCTTACCTTAAACGAACTGGAATTGGCGCATTGCAAAGTTCACGATGTCGATTTTAGAAACGGCAATTTTTCCAAATCGAGTTTTATCTACAGTGATTTCACCAATAGCCTGTTTATGAAAACCAACCTGCAAGAAACTGATTTCAGCGAAGCTGAAAATTACGATATCGATATTTTCAACAACGATATCAAATCTGCCAGATTCAGCCGAATGGAGGCGGTGAGATTATTGCATTGCCTGGATATTGAATTGGTTGATTAACACTTCATACGAGCTGCGCAGGAACCGAAATTTAAAAACCCCAGTTCACGCCTAACATGAGTGCGCGCCCGCTACCGGGAACACCAACATAATTATCTGGGCGATGCGCGGGAAACGAATATTGTTTATCAAAAATATTATTGCCGTGTACATAAATCGCCAGATCAGGCAGCAGCTGATAATTCACATGGAGATTAAACAGGGTATAGCCTGCAAAAGCAGTAGTCTCGGTGGTGAGGATATTGGCAGGTTGGTCCTGTTCATTGGGATCGACCACATCACCTTGATAATTTGCCAGCAAACTGGTTGTCCAGCGGCCGCGCTCATAACTCAGGCTGCCGCCAAATAAACTATCGGACTGGGTGTGAATCTCCCCTACCGAATCAAAAAAATGCGTAACGGCTATGCGCGCATGCCAGTGTTCCAACCATTGCTGTTGCCATTCCAACTCCACACCTGCCACGCTTAAATCGCTATTGACCGGTTTGTGTTTCAACGTCGGGTCGCTCACCACAGCGGTCACGATGGCATCCTCCACCCGCGTGTCAAACAACGTGGCGCTCGCCAGCCCGCGCTCAAACAGATGCACCCACACCAATTCGGTGGTCTTGGCTGTTTCAGGCTGCAAGTCAGGGTTTTGCACAATCGTTACCTGATTGATCACACTGTTCTCCAAACGTGATGGAGCGCGAAAGGCTTCCGAGTAAAGCAGCTTTAGCGAGTCATCCACCCCCATTTGTTGCACCAGGGCAATACGCGGGCTGATGTGTTCACCCACATCGGAATAGTCGTCGTAACGCAGGCCGATAGTTAATTCCAACCGTTTGCCAAGTGGTAATTGCAATTGCGCAAATTGGCTATTGATGATGCGACCATTTTCCGGCGCCTGCGAAACCGAAGGTGCTATTGCGTAAGGATCGTCAAACGTGCCCAAGTGGGACGAAGTATCGGTCAGCTCCGGATTGCGCCATTCCCATCCCAACAGCCATTCAACCGATGAAGCTGCACCCTGGAGTATCCAGCGGGTGCCGAGCTCCTGTTCATCGATACCGCCTTCATAAATTACCCGGCCAGTGGCATCAATTGGCGCTCGCCCGCGATAAAACTTGTTGCTGTTAAACACATGCCCTTCGAGCGACACATTGTTTGCAAACCGATGCTGCCAGCCCAGGTTCAAGCTGTCGGTACGCGAATCAAAATACGCGGCGGGATGCACATAACCAACGGCATAAAATTCTTGCGTATCGCGGCTGGTCGCACGCGCCGCCAGTGAAAACTCGCCCAGTTGGCCACGCAAATAAATGTCATCGGCGCGATAAGGATTGGCCGCATCGACAATGGTTTTGGTGGCTGGATCATACAATCGCAGCGACTCGCCGTTGCTTTGTGCGGTGCTCGCATAAACATCCAATGCGCCCTGCTCAGCTTCGGCCCGCCATTGCACACTGGCGTGGCCGCGCTGGTTATTGCCCGCTTCCACCACCAGCTCGCGCTGGCTGCGGGTGACAATATTAATCACCCCGGTCATGGCGTTACTGCCATAAATCGCTGATCCAGGGCCGCGGATAAATTCTATCCGCTCAACATTTTCGAGCGACACAAGGCTCTCGACTATGCCCGCGCCGCCGTGCCAATCACTATTGAGGCGCTGGCCATCCATCAGCATCAACACTTCCGCACCGGAATTGCCAACCCTGCGGCCACGTGCTGACAGTGCACTCACAAGGCTGCCTGTATCGGTCCGATACGCCTGGAAACCCGGAACATAATTCACCAGCTCCGCCAGGCTTTTAAGCCCGAGCCGTCGGATATCCGCGCGCGTATAAACCGTCATGGATGCGGGTACAGACCCGAGACTTTCGTCGGTGAGGGTTGAGCTGGTGACCTTGATATTCATCAACTCTTCTAATGACATATCCAGCAATTCGTTCGGACCCGGATTTGCCAGCGCAGGGATCGCAAAAAAAGCATACCAACAGAAACAGACAGAGGATGCGTAAACGCCTTTTGACATAACGACGGTAAACCTCAAACAAAACGCATTATTAGTGTTATGGGTAACAGGATGTCATCACCGAACCTGAATAACCTTGTTACAGTTAAGATGGCGCATCCAATGCTTTTGCCTTGCTTTAGTGTAGCCAATAACATTACTTCGATTAAGGATATTTGCCGCCGGCGATTTGAAGTACGAGAAAAGGTAAGGTTCATCGCTATAATCTGGCCAGGCGTCGCGACGCTCACACCGTGCGCACGTTTTATTCAGGCTTTAAAGGAGACTATATGTTGGTTTTTATTCGTTACCTTGGTGCGGGCTTATTAGGGCTGATATTGCACTCGCTTGCCGCACAGGCGCAAACCAGTGCCCCACTGGATTTACACAAGCTGCCGCTGGTCCATGAACAATCGATCCCGATTTGGGGCAATGCATCGCCACCGGACACCAGGGGAGTCACACTGGAGGAAAAATGGACCGAGTTCGGCAATGACCCACAGGTGCCACAGCGCTCGGTGACCAATATTTCATCGCCCAGCATCACCGCGTTCACACCCGCCAATCCCAATGGCGCCGCCATGATTATTTTGCCCGGCGGCGGTTACAGCAAAGTGGTTTATGACAAAGAAGGGGTGGAGATTGCGCGCTGGCTCAATAGCATTGGCATCACCGCCTTCGTACTCAAATATCGCTTGCCGACCGAATGGCCGAAGGACGGCTACAAGATGCCGTTCCAGGATGCACAGCGCGCGCTGCGACTGGTACGCGCCAATGCGCAACACTGGGGACTGGAT
>DATIGS010000037.1:0-2560 GCA_035481425.1 Cellvibrio sp.
CGGGCACACATCCAGCGCCAGTGGCATACCGGCGTGTTTGAGCATCGCGCCCAATTGACCTGCACCTAAAACCCAAATTCGTTGACTCATCGCTAACCTCGAAAAACGCCTGCTGACTGCAAGGAATGCTTATTGATCGCGCACTCTTAATCTCTGGGATCCGGATTATCCAGCACTGCCTGGGTTTGGTCGTGGCGGAATTGGTCGATCTTGGCGGCCAGCGCCGGATCCGTCACCGCCAGAATCTGGCAGGCCAACAGGCCGGCATTAAATGCACCCGCCACACCGATCGCCAGCGTACCTACGGCCACGCCTTTGGGCATTTGTACGATGGAATAGAGACTGTCGACTCCACTCAGCGCCTTGCTTTGCACTGGCACGCCCAGTACTGGCAAGCGGGTATGCGCAGCAACCATGCCCGGCAAATGCGCCGCACCACCGGCACCGGCGATAACTACGGCATAACCGTTATCGACCGCGGTTTCAGCAAACTCAGTGAGTTTTTGCGGCGTGCGGTGAGCTGAAACCACTTCAGTATGGTACTCAACACCCATCTGCTCCAGTATTTCTACTGCCGCTTGCATGGTGGCCCAATCACTCTTGGAGCCCATAATCACTGCCACTTTTCTTGCCATAACGCGTGCCTGAATACCTAAAAACGTGAGTTTAGCCCTTGAAAACGGGCGGAGAACAGAAAAAAGGCGCGCATATTAGCACGATGTCGGCGGTATGCTGAAAGCATTCTTATCCATATGCTTATTTGAAAGCAGCCTTTTGATTAGAGGGCAATCTGCAACGTCTGCGTTAGCGGTAGTTTTGTGCCATGTCTTTGTCTAAAGGTCGCACAGAATGGTAAGAAAGGTGCCACGGAAATTAAGATGTGTATGGCAGAGGTTTTAAAAAGTTCATACCTGATGTCTCGTTGCATGTGGTGCAATGAGCCGGTGTGGGGCGATTAATAATATGGTGGTTTGTATGGAACCTGAAAAGGTTGCACGCTTGCATGAAGAAATCCAGAAAGGCCTTGCTGACCTAGAGGCTGGCAGGGTGCGTTCTGGTAAGTTGGGGAAGTCCAGCATGACCATCTCGCTATTCGCACTGAAAGCCTCTTACCGATTCTACTTATTCATTAAACCAGTGCTATTTAGCGGACATTATTTGATTGGAACAACGGTTTAGATACAGATGGAGAACTTGGATATGCAAATCGTTCCTGCCTCAGAGCTTATTGAAATTGCGAAAGGCTATGAAGGGTTTCGCGAACATCGCAATGATAGTTGGTACGCGCATTCGACATATAAAAATAATGGATTTGGTGCGATACCTATGGCTGTCTCACATTTATATCGCGGACAAAATACTCGTTATGTTCCTCTATTGCCTTCGATTGCTAGAGGATTGAATACAAATGATTTAGCACAGCTTTGGATGGGGGACATTTCCGATCAAGCGAAAGTGATTATACGGTTAGCACAATCCTGGTGGTTTGCCCGAGAGCTTAACCATCATCCTGTAATGCAACATTCTAAAAAAGTGCGATTTGGCTTGGATGAGATAGCTATGGCTCAGCACTATGGAATTGATACGGGGTACTTGGATTTAACGGATGATTTCAACGTTAGTGCATTCTTTGCAACCTGTCGTTGTTTGAGTGATGGCAGTTGGGAACCAGTTGATTCAGGCATTGGTGTTGTATATCGAGTAAGCTTACGTGACGATAAATCATGTTTTGAAAAATACATGCCGCTAGGCCCACAAAAACTACCAAGACCAACAGAGCAATCTGCATGGGTGGTAGAGCTTCCTATGCATCACTCTTTTGAAGGTTGGCCAGGGGTCAGTATGCTTCAATTCGAGCATGATCGGAGTGTAGGTGAATACTTTCTTGATAAGTTTGCGGGTGGGAAAGTGTTATTTCCTGCCGATCCGTTGGCCGATGTGGCAGATGAAATCCTTTCTTGTGGTGAGTTACCTGTTGAGCTATTCGAGGCTGCATTTGATTCATTTGCTAGTGATCCACTCGGTATACGACCGGACCAGATATCTGCCATACGCAACGAAGCATTAAAAATAGTAGCGCTCACTAGATACCGTAGATTATTAACTCCAGAGGCAGTTTCTTTGCTGACATCAGATGCTGATTGGTGTGATCGAATGCTTGGCAGTGTAAATGTGAAAGTGTGTGCTGTTCGTAGCGTTATGGTTGGTGAGTAATCGATAGTCGGTGGGTTGGGCAGTCATGCCCAACATTTTTTGTTTAATCTGAAAAAATAAATTTTTAAAAATTGAAGTTGAACATTACTGCTCAATCTGCGAATTATTTTAAGTTTTCGATAAGAGGCCAATCATCAACATAAACGCCATCTTCACAATTGGAGTCACCAAATACTTTTTCAGGTCTTGGTGATGGTTGGGTAATCACATCTGCAATCGGATAAAAAGCGCGGTAACCACATTCACCTGAGCCTGCATACCAGTTTTCAAGCACAAGATAGTCACCTTCGGTATAGCGATTCCCCCATGCAATGGCTTGCTTTTCTAGGCTCCATTTGGTTTCAAA
>DATIGS010000038.1:0-43747 GCA_035481425.1 Cellvibrio sp.
TGGATCGAATAGAAAAATCGGATTGCGCAAGCGCGGCGTTATTATCCAGTTGCCGTGAATTTTGAAGGCCAACTCGATCACTAAAATGGAAAGCGTTTTATTACGGTGGCGTCAAAATTTTTGATGCAGAGTGTTTTCAATCATCCATGCATCATATATTGCAAAAACTAACATTTTCTAACACTAATGCATCAAGATGACAGAGGCTTTTTATCGGCGGAGTTAAGAAGGGAAAGATGAAAAAAGTTAGAGGGTGGAGGTCTGTGAGACCTCCACCGGTTATGCTGAGTATTGAAATTGCTGACCGCTAATACCGATTGAGTCATCGCTTAATAGATACACATAAGCAGGCATTAACGCGTCCGGAGTTTTGATTGTTTCCGGATTTTCTGCCGGGTACGCAGATGCGCGCATGGCTGTGCGAGTAGCACCTGGATTAATACTGTTGACTCGAATTCGGGTGGCTCCCTCCAGCTCATCATGCAGGGTTTGCATAAAGTTTTCTGTTGCTGCTTTTGAGGCGGCATAAGCTCCCCAAAATGCTCGTCCTTTAAAGGCAACACTGGAGCTGGTAAATAAAATGCTCGCATTTTCCGCGCGTTCTAATAAGGGCAATAGTGCCTGCGTCATCATGAATGGTGAATTGACGTTGACTTGCATGCAGCGCAGCCAGGCATTCACCGAATAATTGCTCAACGGTGTGCGCTCCCCCAAATCGGCTGCGTTAAACAAAATTGCATCCACATGGCCGAAGGTATCTTCCAATGCGTTGCACATATCGTCGTAATCTTTTTCTACCGCACTCTCAAAATTGAGCGGATAAATGGCTGGCTGCGGGTGACCTGCGGCTTCGATTTCATCGTAAACCTGCTCCAGCTTGGCCATGGTACGGCCGCAGAGAATGACTGTTGCGCCGCAGGAGGCAAAAGTTTTGGCGGCGGCCTTTCCGATTCCTGCTCCAGCACCGGTAACAAGAATAATTTTTCCGTTCAGTGCATCGGGTCGAATGGTGTAATCACTTGGAGTTTGCATAACGTATTTTTCAATATGACCTGAAATAAATGTATTGAAGTTTATGATCTGAAATCGAGGGCGATTGGATAGCGCGGTTACAAGTATTTCTCAATAATTGGCCAAATTTCATCTGCATGATTCACACAGTAATCTGCATTCCAATCCGCCGCATTCTCCCCTTCATCCACATAACCATAGGCCGCCGCTATAGTGATGCTACCGGCGTCTTTTCCGCAGTCGATATCGCGTTTGTGATCGCCGACAAAAATAATTTCTTGTGGTGTACAACCCAATTGGGTACTGGCGAGAAATAATGATTCCGGGCTGGGCTTTGGACGACTGACATGATCCGGACAAATTACGCTCGCCGGTGGAGGTTGCATGTTCATATCGACCATCAATGGCAGGGTATACATTGAAGGTTTGTTGGTGGCAATTCCCCATGCGATGTTGTGCGCGGCCAATTGTTCGATTAGTTCATCAATACCAGGAAATGGTCTTGTATGGACTGAGTGGTTTTGTAAATACAACTCAAGCAAGCGTTGGCGCAAAGGCTCAAACTGTTCATCGCTTTCATCGATTGCAAACGCGAGTTTAATCAGCGCTTTGGAGCCATTGGAAACGCCAGCCCGAATCGTTTTTGCAGGAAGTGCAGGGCGATTTTGTTCTGCGAGCAGTTGATTAACAACGACAATAAAATCAGGTGCAGTATCCAGCAAGGTTCCATCGAGATCGAACATTACTGCACGAATCGGTTTAGTCATTAGTTGCCAACCTTTTTTGCATGCAAAAGATAATTAACGCTCACATCATTTGGATCAAGTTTGTAATGTTTGGTCAGCGGGTTGTAGGTCATTCCGCTAATCGTTTGCAACTCCAGCCCTGCATCGCGCAACCACTTAGCAAGCTCCGACGGGCGAATAAATTTACTGTAGTCGTGAGTGCCTTTGGGCAGCAGTTTTAAAATGTATTCCGCACCGAGAATCGCAAACGCATAGGCTTTTGGATTGCGATTGATAGTAGAGAAATACACATCGCCGCCGTCTTTCACCATTGCCGCACAAGCGCGTACAACTGATGAAGGGTCAGGGACGTGCTCCAGCATTTCCATGCAGGTTACAACGTCAAATTCCCCCGGCATTTGTGCAGCTTTGTCTTCGGCAGTGATTTGCTCATAGGTTAATTCAACGCCACTTTCCAACGCATGCAGACGAGCGACAGAAAGCGGTGCTTCGCCCATATCAATGCCTGTTACTATTGCGCCGCGTTGTGCAAGCGACTCGGCGAGAATTCCGCCACCGCAACCTACATCGATTAATTTTTTCTGTGCAACAGGCGAGCGCTCATCAATAAAGTTGGCGCGCAACGGATTGATGTCATGTAGTGGTTTGAATTCACTGTTTTTATCCCACCAGCGGCTGGCGAGTGCTTCAAACTTCGCAATTTCGGCGCTATCGACATTGGCCATAATTTTTTCCATTTTTTGAAGGTGATGAAAATTTAGTGCGCGGCAATTTGCTTTCGCCACCAATTGGCTTTACCTAAAATTTCTCGTTCATCAAGCGTTTGCAATTGACGATTACTAAGCAAAGCCCGACCTTGTACCCATACATGCGTTACGCATTGCCCTGAATGGGTGTAAACCAGCTGTGATGCCGGGTTATATAACGGTTGTGTGCCAAGCCCGCTTAAATCGATCGCGGTCATATCGGCGAATTTGCCAACCTCGAAGCTGCCGATTTTTTCTTCCATTCCCAAGGCTTTTGCGCCGTTTAGCGTGGCCATGCGCAGTGCGGTGTGTGCGCCCAGTGCGGCAGCATCTCCTGCGATAGCTTTGGCGAGCAATGCTGCGGTTTTTAGTTCGCTAAATAAATCCAGATCATTATTACTGGCCGCACCATCGGTACCAAGTGCGACGTTAACGCCGGCTTTCAATAATTTATCCACCGGACAAAATCCGCTCGCCAATTTCAGGTTGGATTCCGGACAGTGGACAATATGCGCGCCGGATTGCTGTAGAAGAGCGATATCCACATCCGTAATCTGCGTCATATGCACACACTGGGTCAGCGGGGATAACAAACCCAATTCCATTAACCGCTGGGTTGGGCGCTTACCATATTGCTTGAGCGATTCCTCTACCTCGAAAGCGGTTTCATGAAGGTGGATTTGTACCGGCATGTCCATTTCCTGCGCGAGCACCGCAATTTTCTGCAGCGGTGCATCCGATACCGTATAAGGGGCGTGCGGGCCAAAAGCGATATTGATCAGGTCAGTGCCACGCAAACTGTCATGCAGGGCGAGTCCTTTGGTGAAGTAGTCGTCTGCACCCAATCCCCAGGATGTGGCGAAATCGAAGATTGGGAAGCTGATCTGGCTGCGCATTTTTGCGTCAAGACAAACCTGCGCCGCTTGCTCAGGGTAAAAATACATATCGGCAAAGCAGGTGGTGCCGGTTTTGATCATTTCCGCCATTGCTAACTGGGTACCATCGCGGACGAACTCTTCACCCACCCAGCGATTTTCAGTCGGCCATATATGGTCGTTGAGCCATGTGTGTAATGGCTGGTCGTCGGCGTAACCGCGCAACAAGCTCATCGCGGCATGCCCATGGGCATTAACCAGCCCCGGTATTAATGCATGGCTTCCTAAATTGATGGTCTCGATTGCACTGAAGCGACGCTCGGCTTCATCAGCCGGAACCAGCGCCAAAATCCGGCCTTTATCAATTGCCAGTGCGCAGTTTTCCAATACTCGATTTTCCGGTATTACGGGAATTATCCAGCGAGCTTTTACGATGAGATCGATCTGTTGGGGTTCTGTAGGCGTCGTCAACATAGATGTAATTGGCGGCTTGGTCGTTAAAAAGGGCGCTCAGTATACTGCAAAGCCTCTAAACGGTTATGACCGATTTAGGGCTATAGGCAACCACTCTGGGAATGTACTTTTTATAGCCAAATCTGCCTGCATTTTCATATAGATAGAGGTTGCTCAACTGCCTATCTGGCAGATTTTATGCTAAGATCGCGCCCCTGAATTAAGCACTAGATGCATTTTTAGCCAGTCTATTGCTTGGCAAGTAGTAGGGTAGCGGTTTTTGCCTGTATTTGATTGGTGCGCGCGACAAGCGCCATCTGTTCTAATCACGCGTAAACACAATCCATAACCAAAGCTTTAATTTATAAGAAAGGAAAGCTGTATTCCCATGGTCGAATTCGCCAAAGAAATATCACCGGTAAGTATCGAAGACGAACTCAAACAGTCCTATCTTGATTACGCTATGAGTGTAATCGTGGGTCGTGCTTTACCTGACGTGCGTGATGGCTTGAAGCCTGTGCATCGTCGCGTGCTCTATGCGATGAGCGAACTCAATAATGATTGGAATAAGCCCTACAAAAAATCTGCCCGTGTGGTGGGTGACGTAATCGGTAAATATCACCCGCACGGTGACACTGCGGTATACGACACTATCGTCCGTATGGCGCAACCTTTCTCCCTGCGTTACATGCTGGTCGATGGCCAAGGCAACTTCGGTTCGGTTGACGGTGACCGCGCAGCAGCAATGCGTTATACCGAAATCCGTATGGCGAAAATCGCCCATGATTTATTGGCAGATCTGGATAAGGAAACCGTCGATTTCGTGCCCAACTATGACGGCACCGAACAAATTCCAGCAGTAATGCCCACACGTATTCCTAATTTGCTGGTTAACGGTTCATCTGGTATCGCCGTTGGTATGGCGACCAACATTCCACCGCACAACTTAAAAGAAGTGGTGCAGGGCTGCCTTGAGCTGATTAATAATCCGGACATTACCATCGATGAGCTGATGGAATTTATTCCAGGTCCGGATTTCCCAACAGGTGCCATCATTAATGGTCGCGCAGGTATTGTTCAGGCCTACCGCACCGGCCGCGGTAGCATCATTGTTCGCGCTAAAGCCGAAATTGAGCGCGATGAAAAAACCGGCCGCGAAACTATCATCGTTCATGAAATTCCTTATCAGTTAAACAAGGCACGCTTGATTGAACGCATTGCCGAGCTGGTGAAAGAAAAGAAAATCGAAGGCATTAGCGAGTTGCGCGATGAGTCCGACAAAGACGGCATGCGCATTGTTATTGAAGTTAAACGGAATGAATCTGGTGATGTGCTGCTGAACAATTTATTTGCACAAACCCAACTGCAAACCACATTTGGGGTCAACATCGTTGCGCTGGATGATGGTCAGCCCAAGATTCTCAACCTCAAACAATTGCTCGAGGCATTTGTTAAGCATCGCCGTGAAGTGGTTACTCGCCGCACTGTGTATTTGCTGCGCAAGGCTCGCGAACGCGGCCACATTCTGGAAGGTCTTGCGGTTGCGATTTCCAATATTGATGAGGTCATCGCGCTGATTAAAAACTCGGCATCTCCTGCTGACGCAAAAGATGGTCTGATGGGCCGCGGTTGGGATGCTGCTGAAATGGCACCTTATCTTGAACGCGCAGGTGAAGATGCCTGCCGCCCTGAAGATTTGGGAGCAGAATTTGGGATGCGTGACGGCCGATACTATCTATCGGCTGCACAAGCACAGGCAATCCTCGAATTACGCTTACATCGTTTGACCGGAATGGAGCATGACAAGCTGCTCGCCGAGTACGATGAAAAATTAGTCCAGATCGCAGAGTTCCTCGAAATTTTAGGTAATGCTGTGCGTTTGATGGAAGTGATCCGCGATGAATTGACACAGGTCATCAATGATTACGGCGATAAGCGTCGCACGGAAATTGTTGCTTCAACACTCGACCTAACAACCGAAGATCTGATTAATGTTGAAGATCGCGTGGTCACAATTTCCCACGGCGGTTATGCGAAGAGTCAACCACTGGATGATTACCAAGCTCAGCGTCGTGGCGGCATGGGCAAGTCTGCCACCGCCGTAAAAGATGAGGACTATGTCCAACATCTATTGATTGCGAGCACCCACGATACGGTGTTGTTATTTACTAGCGCCGGCAAAGTGTATTGGTTGAAGGTGTACATGATTCCGGTCGCCGGCCGTCAATCGCGTGGCCGGCCTGTGATCAACCTGCTGCCTTCGTTGGAAGAGGGCGAGCGTATTACGTCGATCCTGCCAGTCAAGTCTTACGACGATGACAAATTTATCTTCATGACCACCGCCAACGGTACCGTGAAGAAAACTGCGCTTACGCAATTTGCTCGTCAACGCAGTGTTGGTTTACGTGCAATTGAATTGGATGAAGGCGACACCCTGGTCGGCACTGCTATTACCAATGGTTCTTGCGATGTAATCCTGTTCTCCAGCTCAGGTAAAGCAGCACGTTTCCGTGAATCGCAAGTGCGGGCAATGGGACGCACCTCTCGTGGTGTGCGCGGCATTCGTTTGGCCGAAGGCCAGCGCGTAGTCGGCATGGTCATCCCGATGGAAAATGGCCAAGTGCTTACTGTAAGTGAAAATGGTTACGGCAAGCGTACTGAGGTAGGTGAATTCCCGGCTAAAGGTCGCGGTTCACAAGGCGTTATCGGTATGCAAACTACCGAGCGTAACGGACAACTGGTGGGCGCTGTACAGGTATTTGATGGCGAAGAAATCATGCTGATTTCTGATCAGGGCACCATGGTTCGCACCCGCGTTGATGAAGTCTCTGTGCTGAGCCGTAATACCCAAGGTGTGCGCTTGATTAAACTGAAAGAAGGCGAGCGCATGCAAGGCCTGGAGCGCATTGAGGAAAGTGCTGACGAAAATGCCAAGCGCGAATTAGCACGAGCTGAAGCGGCTGAAGGCGAAGAAGCGCTGGACGATAGTGCGGCGACAGACGATGTCGTTGATGACACCGCAGATGAAGCCGGCGATGAATAGATAATCGAGTAGCACATGAGTACTGATCAAACTGAGGCAGGAAAACTGCTTGCGTTACGCAATAAAATCGACGCGATTGACGAGGAAATCGGTCGCTTGATTTCAGCGCGCGCCGAATGTGCGCAGGAAGTTGCGGACGTTAAAAAAGCGAATCTGCCGGACGATGCCAAAATTCTGTTTTATCGCCCTGAACGCGAAGCTCAGGTATTGCGAAAAGCAATGGAGCGTAACAATGGGCCGCTAAGCAATGAAGAAATGGCACGCTTGTTTCGCGAAATTATGTCGGCCTGTTTGGCATTGGAAAATCCAATCAAAGTGGCATATTTAGGCCCGGAGGGAACCTTCACACAGCAGGCATCGCTAAAACATTTTGGGCATTCAGCATTAGTTTTACCTTTTTCTGCTATTGACGAAGTGTTTCGTGAAGTAGAAGCCGGAGCGGTGAATTACGGTGTAGTTCCAGTAGAAAACTCTACCGAAGGTGTAGTGAACCACACGCTTGATAATTTCATGGGTTCCAATCTGAAAATTTGTGGTGAAGTGGAGTTGCGCATTCATCACAATTTAATGGTATCGGACGTCACTAACGTCAATAGCATCACCCGCATTTATTCTCACTCCCAGTCCCTGGCCCAGTGCCGTAAATGGCTGGACGCGCATTATCCCAACGCGGAACGTGTTGCGGTCAGCAGCAATGCTGAAGCAGCGAAGCGTTTGAAGGGAGAATGGAATGCAGCTGCGATTGCTGGCTCTATGGCTGCTGACTTGTATGGTTTGAAAATTATCGCCGAGAAAATTGAAGACCAGCCGGATAACTCGACACGGTTTTTAATTATTGGCAAACAAGCTGTCCCTCAGAGTGGCGTTGATAAAACCTCAATTGTTGTTGCTATGCGCAACGAACCAGGTGCACTTCATAAATTGCTGGAGCCGTTCCATCGCCACAATATCGATTTAACACGCGTAGAAACCCGTCCATCGCGCACGGGTGCCTGGACTTACGTATTTTTTATCGATTTTGCCGGCCATGTTGATGAGCCTTTAATTAGCGATGTAATGAAAGAAGTTGCCAATCGCTGTGCTGATTTAAAATTGCTCGGCTCCTATCCCAAAGCGGTGTTGTGATTTTCTATGTCTCACCCTTTAATCAATAAGTTCGTTGTCGTCGGAATAGGTTTAATCGGCGGTAGCCTTGCTACCGGTTTAAAGCAACGAGGTGCCTGTGCTGAAGTGATCGGCATAGCGCGCAAATCTGAAACCTGTATCGATGCAGTGAATCATGGTGTGGTAGATCGTGCCTATACATCCCTGCAAGACATTGCCGGTGAAATGGGGCGAGGCGATGTCATTTTTATCGCAGTTCCAACGCTCTCTGTAAGTGCAGTTTTGGATGAAATTAAAAGCTGGATTTCAGATGCTGTCACTATCACTGACGGTGCCAGTGTTAAAGGTAGCGTTCAGCGCGCGGCCGAATCTGTTTTTGGAGAGGTGCCGCCCCAATTTGTGCTTGGGCATCCGATAGCCGGATCAGAGAAAAGCGGAGTTACTGCTGCCAATCCAAACTTATACGAAAATCATCGCGTAATCTTAACACCGTTAGAAAACACATCAGAATGGCATGCAAATATGGTTACCCGGATGTGGCAAGCCGTTGGTGCAGAAGTGTTAAACATGTCAGTTGCGGAGCACGATGAGGTTCTAGGGGCGACCAGCCATTTGCCGCACGTCATTGCCTATTCGCTGGTAGATACTTTGGCGCAAGACATTAAAAACCCCAATATTTTTCGTTATGCGGCGGGTGGCTTTCGCGATTTCACCCGTATTGCTTCCAGCGATCCGGTAATGTGGCACGATATTATGCGGGCCAATAAAGGCGCAATTTTGCAATCAATGGATTTGTTTATCGATAATCTTTCACGCTTGCGTAGCAGTATTGAGCGTGAAGACAGTGATTATCTACTTAACGTATTTAGTCGCGCTAAAGAGGCCCGTGATGAGTTCACGCTTATGCTAGCCAAGCGTCACGCAGCCCCAAAAGAAGATTGATTTGTGAACACTCAAACTTGCAGGAATAAACTTAGAAGCATTTAGTCATTAAACCTTGCGTTCAGGCTCTATATAATCGCTGCTGTTTTTTCAACACTCGTGTTAACCGCCAACGCTGTACTTATCTGGTAACTATTGAATGTCAAACTACAACTTGACTCACCTCAAGCAGCTTGAAGCTGAAAGTATTCACATCATCCGCGAAGTAGCCGCCGAGTTTGATAAACCGGTCATGCTTTACTCCGTCGGTAAAGATTCTGCGGTGATGATGCACCTCACCATGAAAGCTTTTTTTCCTGGTAAACCGCCATTTCCAATGTTGCACGTGGACACTACTTGGAAGTTCCGCGAAATGATCGAGTTTCGCGATCAACGCATCAAAGAACTTGGCTGGGATTTGATTGTGCATATCAACCAGGAAGGTGTAGATATGGGCATTAGCCCATTTGTACATGGTAGCGCCAAGCACACTGATATCATGAAGACCCAAGGCTTGAAGCAAGCATTAAACAAATATGGATTTGACGCGGCATTTGGTGGTGCGCGTCGCGACGAAGAAAAATCCCGAGCTAAAGAGCGTGTCTATTCATTCCGCGATAAAAACCATCGTTGGGATCCTAAAAGCCAGCGTCCGGAATTGTGGAATATTTACAATGGTCGTGTAGATAAGGGTGAAAGTATTCGCGTATTCCCGCTGTCAAACTGGACCGAACTTGATATTTGGCAATACATTCATTTGGAAGGAATTCCGATCGTCCCATTGTATTTCGCCGCGAAACGTCCTGTTGTTGAACGCGACGGTACGTTGATTATGGTTGATGACGACCGCATGCCTATCGGACCCGATGACAAGGTCCAAGAAAAAATGGTGCGTTTCCGCACCCTTGGCTGTTATCCATTGACAGGCGCAGTTGAATCAGAAGCGACAACTTTGCCGGAAATTATTCAGGAGATGTTGCTGACAACTACTTCAGAGCGTCAGGGCAGGGTAATCGATCATGACAGTTCCGGCTCGATGGAAAAGAAAAAGCAAGAAGGTTATTTCTAGCTTTACATCAATCATCGAAACCAATGCTCACCATATTTTACTGATTGAAAAGAGACCGTTATGAGTCATCAGTCCGAATTAATTGCACAAGATATCAATGCTTATCTTGCACAACATGAACAAAAAGAATTGCTGCGTTTTTTAACCTGCGGCAGTGTAGACGATGGAAAAAGCACTTTGATTGGCCGTCTATTGCACGATTCAAAAATGATCTATGAAGATCAATTGGATGCAATACGTTCAGATAGCGTTAAGCACGGCACAACAGGTGAAAAGATTGATTTGGCATTGTTAGTTGACGGCTTGCAGGCAGAGCGTGAACAAGGCATTACAATTGATGTCGCCTACCGTTATTTCTCTACGGCTAAACGCAAATTTATTATTGCCGATACACCCGGTCACGAACAATACACGCGCAACATGGCAACAGGCGCATCTACTTGTGATCTCGCTATTATTTTGATTGATGCACGCTACGGAGTTGTTACACAAACCCGTCGTCACAGTTACATAGCTTCGTTGCTCGGTATCAAGCATATCGTTGTTGCTGTGAACAAAATGGATTTGATGGGCTTTGATCAGGCAGTATTTGAAAAAATAAAACAAGATTATTTTGACTTCTCAGCAAAGCTGGGGATGAGCAATGTCATGTTTGTGCCCATCTCGGCGCTGGACGGCGATAACGTCGTGAATCGGTCTGAAAGATCCCCTTGGTATCAGGGGCAAACGTTGATGGAAATTTTCGAAACTGTACCCATCGCAGGCGATAAAAATTACTCGGATTTCCGTTTTCCGGTGCAATACGTAAATCGTCCCAATCTCAATTTTCGTGGTTTTTGCGGAAATGTCGCGTCCGGTGTTGTTAAAGTCGGTGATGAGATTCGGGTATTGCCATCAGGTAAAACAAGCCATGTTAAATCTATCGTGACTTATGATGGGGAACTGCCAGAAGCTTTTACCGGTCAAGCAGTAACATTGACGCTAACAACAGAGGTAGATGTTAGTCGCGGTGATATGCTGGTATTGGCAAAAGATTCAGTACCCCAGTCAAATCACCTCAAGGCCCATGTTGTATGGATGGCAGAAAAAGCGGCTCAAGGTAGCGCTGAATACTTATTTAAATTTGCCAGCAAGTTAGTGAGCGGCGTGATTGAATCGATTGACTATCGTATCGATGTAAATACACAGGAACATTCAACGGTCACTCAATTGCAGTTAAATGATATTGCCGCTGTTGATGTTTTATTAACTCAACCAGTGGTTGCTGATCGATATGAAAATAATCGTGCAACTGGCGCGTTTATTGTGATTGATCGCCTGACAAATATTACTGTTGGTGCAGGGATGGTCATTGAGCAATTAGCATCAAAAGAGACTACTGCCTCAAATTACAGTGATTTTGAATTGGAATTGAATGCCCTAATTCGCAAACATTTCCCCCATTGGCATGCGGCAGATTTAAAAACTTTAGTTAAATAAAATATGCAATTCCAACAGCCCCGGTTTAGTCGGGGCTTTTTTTGCACAAATTGTAGGAAATATCTCACAACCGATTTGGCGATTATCGGCTGGATGACAAGCGGTACACCGTAATATTATTGCCAAGTACGCGGAGGTGCGTGCAATAACTTAATAATATCAAGGAGCGTTAAAATGAAGTTCATCCTCTCTTTCTTATCTTTCATTATCCTGTCTTTCGGTACATCTTCTCTGGCCTTTGCAGCCGATACTGCAGCAACAAAAGCCCCTGCAGAAAAAGCTGAAGCCGCGGCTCATCAAGAAAGTATAAATATCAACACGGCGGATGTGCAGGAATTAACCAAGCTGAAAGGTATTGGTGAGAAAAAAGCTGAGGCGATTGTTGCATGGCGTAAAGAGAACGGTAACTTCAAAACTGTGGACCAGTTGTTAGAAGTTAAAGGAATAGGGGAGGCGACTCTCGCAGCAAATCGGGAAAATATCCGTATTTAGACTTTGGTTTGCATCCTATGGATGTTAACGAATGAATTTTGCAGTTTTTTTTGTTTTAATAAGAGCCTGAATCCCTGATTCAGGCTTTTATTTTTTTGCGAGGTAAAAAATGTCTACTTTGGGCCCACGCATCGTTGTAGCGATGGATTTCGATAATGCAGATCAATGCATTGCTATGGCAAAACGCCTATCTCCTTCAGATTGCCGACTAAAAGTAGGAAAAGAACTTTTTACCGCATGCGGCCCCAAAATAGTTGAGCAATTAATGTCACTGGGTTTCGAGATTTTCCTCGATCTTAAATTTCATGACATTCCCACTACCACAAGCAAAGCTGTTAAGGCAGCTGCGGAACTTGGCGTATGGATGGTGAATGTCCACGCATCTGGTGGCGAACGCATGATGGTTGCTGCGCGTGAAATCCTGGACGGACGCACTGGCAAATCCCCCTTACTAATCGCTGTCACCGTATTAACCAGCATGGAATCCAGTGATTTAATCGGCATTGGCATTGAGTGTGCCGCTGAAGATCAAGTTATGAAGCTTGCGAATTTGACTAGTAAATGTGGTTTGGATGGTATTGTTTGTTCAGCTCAAGAGTCTGCTCTAATGCGAGCTCAATTTGGCAACGATTTTTGTCTTGTAACTCCAGGCATTCGTCTTGACTCATCGCCTTCCGATGATCAGCGACGCACATTGACACCTGCGGCTGCAGTTGCCGCAGGTAGTAGTTATTTGGTGATTGGTAGACCAATTACCCAATCGCCCAATCCTGCAGACACATGCCAATCTATTATCCGAACCCTAAACTGAAGGGCTTTTTGTTGTGGCGGACTTTGATTTTATGAATACATCCTCTCCTGTTGTTATCACAATTGATGGCCCAAGTGGTTCTGGCAAAGGAACACTTAGCCAAATGCTTGCTCGTCACTTGGGGTACCATTTGCTGGATAGTGGTGCGCTTTATCGCTTGGTTGCACTGGCAGCGATAAAAGAAGGTGTAAATTTGCTCGATGAAGGAAGGGTAAGTCTGGTCGCGACACGACTAAATGTAGTATTTAATTTGGATAATGATAGTTCGGCGCAGATTTTGCTTGATGGAGCCGAGGTAACTCAGCTGATTCGCCAAGAGTCGGTTGGTATGGGAGCATCCCAAGTTGCCGCCTACCCCGAAGTGCGAGCAGCTCTGTTGGAACGCCAGCGTAAATTTGCCTTGCCTCCGGGGCTGGTTGCTGATGGAAGAGACATGGGAACTACGGTTTTTCCAGATGCGCAAATCAAATTATTTTTAACCGCAAGTGCAGAGGCACGCGCCGAGCGTCGCTATAAGCAACTAGGTGCAAAAGGCGTGACGGTCGATATGAGTGAGTTGGTTCGTGATATTAAAGAGCGCGACGAGAGAGATTCAAATCGCACAGTCTCTCCGCTCAGGCCAGCAGAAGATGCGATTATTATCGACAGTACGGCAATGACAATTGAGGAGGTATTTGCAAGGATGTTGGCTGCAATTCATTGATATTTTAAATTGCTAATTGCGCGTCAACAAATGGTAAGAATGTTCAATTAATTTGTACAAATGACCCGTTCATAACATTTTTTAAAAATCACAGCGGCGGGCTTAAGTATCTTCCATTTAAGATGAGATTAACTTATGAGTTTAACCTGTTTTAAAGCCTATGATATTCGTGGAAAGCTCGGTGAAGAATTAAACGAAGATATTGTGTACCGGATTGGTCGTGCTTACGCACAGTTTCTCCAACCTAAAAGTGTTGTTGTAGGCGGCGATGTACGCCTTACAAGCAAGGCATTAAAAAATGCACTGAGTAATGGATTGAGAGACGAGGGTGTCGATGTAATTGATATTGGCATGGCTGGAACTGAAGAGATTTATTTTGCCACTAGCCATCTAAAAACGGATGGCGGCATTGAAATTACAGCAAGCCATAATCCAATTGATTACAACGGCATGAAATTGGTCCGAGCAAACTCCAAACCCATTAGTGGTGATACAGGTCTAAATGACATTAAACGATTGGCCGAAGAAAATAATTTTGCACCGGTAAATTTTGCCACTCGAGGCAATGTTCGTGATGTCAGTATATTAGATGCCTATATTCAGCATTTACTGTCTTACGTTGACGTCACACAGCTTAAGCCGTTGAGATTAGTGGTTAATGCTGGCAATGGCGCCGCGGGGCACGTTATTGATGCTTTAGAAAAGCACCTTCCTTTTGAGTTTATTAAAATTAATCACGAGCCTGATGGCACATTTCCGAATGGTATTCCCAATCCACTCCTGACTGAAAATCGTGCTCCCACCACAGCTGCAGTTATTTCTCACAAGGCTGATATGGGAATTGCTTGGGATGGAGATTTTGATCGCTGCTTTTTATTTGATGAAACTGGCGCATTCACAGAGGGCTATTACATTGTCGGCCTGCTTGCCGAAGCGTTTTTGCTAAAAAATCCAGGCGCAAAAATAATTCACGACCCGAGATTGACTTGGAACACGCTTGATATCGCCGAAAAAAATGGCGGCCATGCAATACAATCTAAAACTGGTCATGCATTTATTAAAGAGCGCATGCGTGAAGAAGACGCCGTTTACGGCGGCGAGATGAGCGCCCATCATTACTTTCGCGATTTTTTCTATTGCGATAGCGGAATGATTCCATGGTTATTGGTTTGTGAATTGCTCTGCAGAAAAGAACAGACCTTATCAAGCATGCTGGAAGACCGAATTGCAAAATTTCCGTCGCCAGGAGAAATAAATAGTCATGTTACTGATCCGAAAACAGCAATAGATAGGGTTTTCGACCGTTATGCCAATGAGGCAAAAGTAATAGATAAAACAGATGGAATCAGTCTCGAATTTGATGATTGGCGATTTAATTTGCGAATGTCCAATACTGAACCGGTAGTTCGCTTGAATGTCGAGAGTCGAAGTAACCAAATGTTGGTCGAGCAAAAAACTACTGAAGTTTTAAATTTACTCAACAGCTAGAATAAAGAAACCCAAGGGTGTGAATATGCAAGTTAAAAAAGCGGTAATTCCTGTAGCTGGTCTTGGTACGCGCATGCTGCCTGCAACAAAGGCTATTCCGAAAGAAATGCTCCCAGTTGTCGACAAGCCATTAATTCAATATGTGATAGAAGAGGCAGCAGCAGCAGGAATTAAAGAAATTGTGCTGGTGACTCATGCCAGTAAAAATGCAATCGAAAACCATTTTGACACCAGTTTTGAGCTGGAAGCCCAACTTGAATCGAGACTAAAGCGTTCCTTACTTGCTGAGGTGCGTTCCATTACACCGCCAGGTCTCACTGTAATTTCCGTGCGTCAAGCTGAAGCTAAAGGCTTGGGGCATGCAATTCTCTGTGCTAAATCAGTTGTGGGCGACGAACCTTTCGCAGTACTTTTGCCTGATGTGATTGTTGATAATGCAGAATGCAATCTCAAACAAGATAATCTTGCCGGTATGACTAAACGTTTCGAAGAAACTGGAAATAGCCAGATTCTCGTAGAATCGGTTCCTCATGACCAAGTTGACAAATACGGGGTTGTGGATTGTTCTGGCGTAGAGATCCCCGCTGGGAAAACCGCAACAATCAAGGCAATGGTTGAAAAGCCTCCTGTTGATGAAGCACCGTCGAATATGGCGATTGTTGGACGTTATGTTCTATCAAAAACAGTGTGGGACCTACTGGCGAAGACCATGCCAGGCGCCGGTGATGAGATCCAGTTAACTGACGCTTTAGATGCTCTCTTGGAGCGCGAAACTGTTGAGGCCTATCAGTTAATCGGTCGTAGCCATGATTGCGGAACAAAGATCGGTTACCTTATGGCAAATGTCATCTATGGTGAGAGACACGGTGAAGTAGGAAATAAATTCAAAACCTTCTTGAAAGGACGCTATAGCGCATAAGGTTTATATTGGCAGGACTTTTATTCTTAATAAGGTTCTGCCAGTAAATATTGTAATGATGACTCAAAGCAATGCTTATTATTAAGGAGAGTTAATTGATTATTCCTGTCATCCTTGCTGGCGGTTCTGGAACACGCCTCTGGCCACTGTCGAGAAAGCATTATCCCAAGCAATTACTGAAATTGTTTGGAGATAAGACCATGCTTCAGCAAACTTTGTTGCGCCTGGAAGGTATCCCAAATCTCGCCCCCCCAATAATTGTTTGTAATGAAGAGCACCGTTTTATGGTTGCTGAGCAGTTACATGATATTGGCCAAAAAAAATCGTCTATTATCTTAGAGCCTATAGCTCGAAATACCGCACCAGCTTTGGCATTGGCTGCCATACATGCTCGCACCTTGGGTGATAATCCTATTTTGCTAGTGCTCTCTGCGGATCATATGATTCGTGATATCCCGATCTTTCAAGCTGCTGTTAATGATTCCATACAAGCTGCTCAACTTGGGCATTTGGCAACTTTTGGTGTTCAGCCAACGCGTCCAGAAACAGGTTATGGATATATCAAGACACAACGCGCATCCAGCTCTAAAGACAAAGTTTTTGTACCCGTTGCAGAGTTTGTAGAAAAACCTGATCTGGCAACTGCTGAACAATATCTTGCAGAAGGTTGTTACTATTGGAATAGCGGCATGTTTGTATTCCAAACCGAAGTATTTTTGCGCGAGCTGAAAGAGCAAAGTGCTGATGTAATTGCTGCGGCAGAACAGGCAAAAGTTTTGGCTGTTCAGGATTTGGATTTTATTCGTATAGATAAAGATTCTTTCGCTCAAGCTCCCAACATTTCTATTGACTATGCGTTGATGGAAAAAAGTAAAAACGTCGTATGTGTTCCACTTGATGCAGGTTGGAGCGACGTTGGCGATTGGAAATCATTTTGGGATCTCTCCGACAAAGATGCCACAGGAAATAGTCTAATCGGCGATAGCATTGATATAGGCTCAACTAACACTTTGGTATTTTCGCAAGACAAGTTGGTTGCAACGCTTGGCGTAAATAATTTAATGATTATTAATACTCCAGATGCAGTATTAGTTGCAGATAAATCTCAAGCCCAACAAGTCAAATCTATTATCACTCAAATCGAAAAACAAAATCGTTCCGAGCATCTTCAGCATCGAGAAATTTATCGACCATGGGGCTGTTATGACGCAATAGATAATGGCGATCGTTATCAGGTCAATCGCATTCGGGTTAAGCCTGGCGGGAGCCTCTCTTTGCAAATCCATCATCATCGTGCGGAACATTGGATTGTAGTTAAAGGCACTGCACTGGTTCAAAAGGGTGACGATACAATTCTGCTTTCTGAAAATGAATCCACTTATATTCCAGTTGGCACGAAACATCGTCTAAGTAATCCAGGAAAAATTCCTTTAGAAATTGTTGAGGTTCAATCGGGACCTTATCTTCAGGAAGATGACGTTATTCGTTATGAAGACAGTTATGGTCGATCCTGAAAAAGAGTGTCAATTTTTTATTGTTAATGGGCTAGGGAGCTTCTAATGAAAGTTACAGTATTTGGAACTGGCTATGTAGGTCTGGTAACGGGTGCATGCCTAGCAGATGTGGGTCATGATGTTCTTTGCGTCGATATCGACCAAAAAAAAGTAGACAACCTGACGTCGGGAATAATTCCGATTTACGAGCCGGGTCTAGAAACTATTGTTAAGCAAGCTGTTCAGCATGGATTGCTGAATTTTACTACCAGCATGGACCGTGCTGTACAGCACGGTGAATTGCAATTCATCGCCGTAGGAACCCCTTCTGGGGAAGATGGATCTGCCGATTTGCAATATGTAGTCGCTGTTGCAAAAACTATTGGTCAGCGAATTAATGAATATAAAGTCGTTGTTAATAAATCCACGGTACCGATCGGTACGGCGGGCATAGTTCAATCCGCGATTAATGATGAATTGAAAAAGCGCGGAGTCGATATCCCTTTTGATGTGGTTTCCAATCCTGAGTTTTTGAAAGAGGGTGCCGCAATCAACGACTTCATGAAGCCTGATCGTATAGTCGTTGGCACCGATAGCGAGAAGGCAGAGCAATTGTTACGCGATTTATATGCCCCGTTCAATCGCAGCCATGATCGAATGATTTTCATGGATGTACGTTCTGCAGAGTTAACGAAATATGCCGCAAATGCCATGCTTGCGACAAAAATTAGCTTTATCAATGAGATGGCAAACCTGGCTGAATTACTCGGGGCCGACATCGAGAAGGTACGTAATGGTATAGGCGCTGATCCCCGTATTGGCTATCACTTTATTTATCCTGGCTGTGGTTATGGGGGATCCTGTTTTCCGAAGGACGTTAAGGCCCTTATAAACATCGCACGTAATGTCGATTACACGGCTGGACTTATGGAAGCTGTAGATAAGGTGAACCAGGCTCAAAAAGAAAAGTTATTTGGCTACATCGAGCGCCATTTTGGGGGTAATTTGAAAGGCAAGGTGTTTGCCTTGTGGGGATTATCATTCAAGCCAAACACAGACGACATGCGTGAAGCACCAAGCCGCGTTTTGATGGAGTCATTATGGGCTGCTGGCGCGAAAGTGCAGGCTTATGATCCAGTAGCCATGGATGAAACCCAGCATATATACGGATTGCGAGATGATCTCAAGTTAGTGGGAACAAAGGAGGCTGCCTTGGAACATGCAGACGCCTTGATTGTTTGCACCGAGTGGAAAAACTTCCGCGCTCCCAATTTTGATCTGCTCAAGTCGACGTTGCGAGATCCGGTGATATTCGACGGGCGCAACCTATATGAGCCGGACAGAATGGCTAGCCTAGGCTTTGAATATTATGCTGTAGGGCGCGGCCTAAGCGTTGTAGCTCGCTAACTTTTAAGGGGCGGATTCGATTCCGCTCCTTTAATCTCGATATGGCGCTCTTTTTTTAAGTGCCCATTGTCCATCCCCCGCTAACTTATTGAAAAATATAGATCATTCTGCTAGCCTTGCGCACCTGCTGATTTTCTATGCATTGATTCACATCTTGGATGTTTTTTAGCAGTAGTGATTGCTGTCAAATCCAGCCTGAGGAAGCTTTCGCTTTATTTTAACTGACCCGCTCGACTGGCCGCGCGGAATAGATGAGACATGCTTTTGGTGTCTGCATCTCTAATTTATAGGTAATACCATGAGTATGAACGAAAGTTTTGCTGCGCTATTTGAAGAAAGTTTAAAAACCGTTGATATGGTTCCGGGCACCATCATTACTGGCGTTGTAATTGATATCGATAAAGACTGGGTAACTGTTCATGCAGGCCTAAAGTCAGAAGGTGTTATTCCTGCCGAACAATTCCGCAACGAAATGGGTGAATTGACACTCCAGATCGGCGATGAAGTTCAAGTGGCATTGGAAAGTGTAGAAGACGGTTTTGGTGAAACCAAACTCTCACGTGAGAAGGCGAAGCGCGCCGAAGCCTGGAAAATTCTTGAGGCTGCTCACGTTGCTGAAGAAGTCATTAAAGGTGTTATTAACGGTAAAGTTAAGGGTGGTTTCACTGTTGACGTTGCTGGAATCCGTGCCTTCCTTCCTGGCTCTTTGGTTGATGTTCGCCCTGTGCGCGAGACCACCCACCTTGAAGGTAAAGAACTGGAATTTAAAGTTATTAAGTTGGACCAAAAGCGCAACAACGTCGTTGTTTCCCGCCGCGCAGTACTTGAGCAAGCCAACTCTGTTGAGCGCGATGAGCTGTTGGCTACCTTACAAGAAGGTCAAGCAGTTAAAGGTATTGTTAAAAATCTTACCGACTACGGTGCATTCGTAGACTTGGGTGGCGTTGATGGTTTGCTGCACATCACTGATATGGCTTGGAAGCGCATCAAGCACCCAGGTGAGATTGTAAACGTTGGCGATGAAATCGACGTTAAAGTATTAAAGTTTGACCGTGAGCGTAACCGTGTATCTCTTGGCCTGAAGCAATTGGGCGAAGATCCGTGGATACAAATCACCAAGCGCTACCCAGAAGGTGCTCGCGTTAAAGCAAAAGTAACCAATTTGACTGATTACGGTTGTTTCGCAGAACTGGAAGAGGGTGTAGAAGGCTTGATTCACGTTTCAGAAATGGATTGGACCAACAAAAACATTCATCCATCTAAAGTTGTTCAATTGGGTGATGAAATTGAAGTTATGGTTCTCGATATTGACGAAGAGCGTCGCCGTATCTCTCTCGGCCTGAAACAATGCCAAGAAAACCCGTGGGATGCATTTGCTCGCACCTGTGCAAAAGGCGACAAGATCAGCGGAAAAATCAAGTCTATCACTGACTTCGGTATCTTTATTGGTCTGGATGGTGGTATTGATGGTCTTGTTCACCTGTCAGATATCTCCTGGCACGAAGCTGGCGAAGAAGCTGTTCGCAAGTACAAGAAAGGTGACGAGCTTGAAACGGTGGTACTTGCTATCGATCCAGAGCGTGAGCGCATCTCTTTGGGTATCAAACAACTTGAAACCGACCCATTCTCTGAATATGTTTCGGTAAATGATAAGGGAGCTGTTGTTAAGGGCACCGTTAAAGAAGTTGAAGCCAAGGCTGCAGTAATTACGTTGGCTGACGACGTAGAAGCTACACTGAAAGCATCTGAATTGAGCCGCGAGAAAGTTGAAGATGCACGAAACCTGCTGAAAGTAGGTGATGAAGTTGAAGCTAAAATTATTGCCGTAGATCGCAAAAATCGCAGCATCAGCTTGTCAGTGAAGTCTAAAGATGTAGAAGATGAAAAAACCGCAATGAAAGAACTTTCTGCCAAGCAGTCTGATCAAGCCTCCCCAACCACTTTGGGCGATTTGATTAAGGCACAAATGCAAAGCAAAGAGTAATTGTTGCCGCTGATTAGTGGCCTGCATCGCAGGCCACTAATTTCTCCAAAAGATTTTTCGCCTTATAATTTTGTTGATGTATCTGGTTGTGTTGATTGAAGGCATTTCAATAGCAGAGAACAGGTTATGACAAAGTCAGAATTGATTGAATACATTACCGAAAAACAAAACCAGTTAACCGTCAAAGATGTGGAAATGTCAGTGAAGCTTTTGCTGGATTACATGTCTGATATATTGGCATCTGGAGAGCGTATCGAAATAAGAGGTTTCGGTAGTTTTTCGTTACATTATCGTGCCCCTCGCACCGGGCGGAACCCCAAAACTGGTGATGCGGTTGTTCTTGAAGGGAAATATGTTCCTCACTTCAAACCGGGCAAGGAAATGCGTGATCGTGTTAACGAGAGCATCCTGAAAGAATAAAAGTCTTTATTTTCCATCTTAGTTATACCCCATCTTTCCCAGCCTTTTAAAAGTATTCCTGGTCCACCTATAAGAGCTTTTGCTCTCGGTAGACCTTTCTATTTCATCTCCCATATTCAACCCCTTCATAAGCTTCCACTTCTTCAAATCCTTGCTAGCGCGTGGCAGTATCGATGTCAACGAGACTCACCTGCACCAATCCGAAACACCAAAAATTAATATGACCTATTGTGGGGCGCATTACTGGAAGAATATGCATGCCATTTTCATAACATAATGAAAATAAATGAATTTTCTATTGTGGTCCTAGAATTGCTTAGGCGTATGGCAATTTTCAATTCGTGCATTTTAGAAAAGTTTTTGCTCTTTAGTGGTGCCCTGATCTCTGAAAGGTATTTGAAAATTCATATTTTTTTATGCTTTTTCCATTAGGTTGGCATCAAAAAGGGGCACCCCAAGAATTTGCCAAGTTCCATTTTTTCTCGCTTTTTGCAGGAAGAGGTTTTTATTTATGAAGAAATTAAATTTTCCAAGCATTACGTTATTAGGAGGGGCAATAGCGCTATTGGCTCAGAGTGCGGTAGCTCAGGAAACTACGCTTAACTCAGCAAATACTGCTTGGATCCTTACCTCTACCGCACTGGTGCTTTTCATGACGCTGCCAGGTTTAGCGTTGTTTTATGGCGGATTAGTACGAGTCAAAAACATTCTGTCTGTTTTAATGCAATGCTTTGCGATTGCCTGCCTGGTTTCAATTTTATGGCTAATTGCAGGTTATAGCCTGGCTTTCGGATCTGGCAATGCATGGATCGGCGATCTAAGCATGGTTTTTATGGGCAATATCACCGAAGAGGCATTGGCTGGTGACATCCCACTCAGTTTGCATGCAATGTATCAAATGACATTTGCAATTATTACTCCAGCGCTAATAGTGGGGGCATTTGCAGAGAGGATGAAATTTTCTTCGATGCTTATTTTTTCTGCCCTTTGGTTATTTGCGGTTTACATCCCTGTATGTCATTGGGTCTGGGCTGGGTCTGGCTGGTTATTTGGGATGGGTTTGTTGGACTTTGCTGGCGGTACCGTAGTCCACATCACCGCAGGTGTTGCCGCCCTTGTTGCCGCTGTAGTCATTGGTAAGCGCAGGGGTTTTCCAACAACCCCGATGCCTCCGCATAATATGACAATGACAGTTACAGGTGCAGGTATGCTGTGGGTTGGCTGGTTTGGCTTTAACGCCGGTAGCGCGTTAGCAGCCAATGGGAATGCAGCGATGGCAATGTTGGTGACCCACATTTCAGCAGCAGCAGGGGCGCTTGCCTGGATGACCATTGAGTGGCTTCGCTTCAGAAAACCGAGTGTCTTGGGGATTGTTACCGGAATGGTTGCAGGCTTGGGAACTATTACCCCTGCATCTGGATATGTTGGCCCGGGAGGAGCTTTGGTTATCGGTGTTGCTGCTGGAGTGGTGTGTTTTGTAATGACCCATTTGGTAAAACGCGTGTGGAAAATAGATGACTCGCTTGATGTATTCCCTGTGCATGGGATTGGTGGCGTGCTCGGTACCATTCTTGCCGGTATATTTTCGTCGACAGAACTCGGGGTATTTAGCGGCCAAGGCTTTGCATCAGGTATTAATTCGATTGGCCAACAATTAGGAGTGCAATTGCTCGGGGTTGGAGTTACTTTTGTATATACCGCGGTCGTAACTTATATCTTATTGTTGGTGACCGGTGTGCTTACCTCAGGTTTGCGTGTGAGCCAGGAAGAGGAAAATATAGGATTGGATCTGAGCTTGCATGAAGAGGATGGTTACAAGCTGTAATCTTGAGAAATCATATGTTGTATGAAAAGAGGAGCAAATGCTCCTCTTTTTATTTGGAGAATTGATGAGATAAGAAAAGCTATTTGAATGCAATGAGCGCCGCCGTGACGGCAACATTAAGTGACTCGACACCGTTATTCATAGGGATGCAAACTTTTTCATTGCAAAGCTGCATGACCTCGCTCGAAACTCCTTCAGATTCGTTGCCCAGTACGTAAATACAAGGGACGTCGGGTTTGAACATCTTTAGTTCTTTCGATGCGTGAGAGGACAGTGCGCAAATAACAGCACCCGCCTGCTTAAAATTATCCAAAGCTATCGAAAGATCTTTACAGCGCAACAAAGGAGCGCGAAATACAGTACCGGCACTCGCTTTAATAACAAGCGGATCAATTTGAGCATTTCCTTTTTGCGGCAACAAAATTCCATCGATGTTCCCTGCACAAGCGGAGCGAATAATCATTCCTAGATTTTGCGGGTTTTGCACTCCATCAAGCGCTAGCAACGTGTAATTTCTGTTGCGATTTTCCGTGAGAAATTCATCATACAGTTTATACCCGCGCAATTGTAAATCGGCCGCAACACCTTGGTCCTGAGACGAGTTTTTGGAAATGCGAGACAAGGCTTGACGCTCATGATAAATAATTTCAGCGCCTTTTCCTTTAGCCAGAGAAATGATGTCATCCAGAATTCCTCCAGATTTATTGCTGCTGGCCAAGTGAAGACGATAAATAAAAGTTGCCGGGTCTTGTAGCGCTTCCAGAACTGTTTTACGGCCATAGACCGTCATTAGCGAGTCAAAAAAACGCTTTTTTTCCAGATAAGCAGGGCTATCATTTTGGGGTTTATTCATATTTGACATCTTGGAAAGGTGGCGCGATATAACTATATAGTGCAGAGCTTTTTGTAAGCAGCTACTGCTGCGGGCATACCAATAGCGAGAGCGTCGACGACTAACGCGTGACCAATAGAAACCTCTAACAACGAGGGCACTCGACGGAATTGAGCGAGGTTATCCAAATTCAGATCATGTCCTGCATTTAAGCCAATACCAATTTTTTCGGCATGTGCAGCAGCCTCAAAATAAGTTTTAAATAAATCGAGAAAAGTTTCATTTTGTAATTTGTACGCTTCAGCATAGGGTCCGGTATAGAGTTCAATGCGATCAGCTCCGAGGTCTTTGGCCAAACTGATTTGCTCTATATCCGGATCCATAAATAAACTGACGCGCACCCCAAGATCTTGAAGCTCACTTATTAAAGGCTGCAACTTTTTGCCGAAAATTTTTAAATTGAATCCATGATCGGATGTTAGCTGGCTATTGGAATCGGGAACAAGTGTGCATTGATGCGGACGGACATCGCGAACCAACTTTATAAAACCGGGAAAATCACCCAAGGATTCTGCGTAGGGATTTCCTTCGATATTAAATTCAAGTCCAGCATGAGACTTAACCAGCTCACTGAGCTCATAGACATCGTGCGGGCGAATGTGGCGCTGGTCAGGGCGAGGATGAACTGTAAGTCCATCTGCACCTGATTTAATGCAAAGCTCGCCATGACTCACGACATTTGGGTAATTCCCAGGGCGCGAATTTCTAATAAGGGCAATTTTATTTAAATTGACACTAAGAGCAGTGTTATTGTGGCTCATTAATAGGTACCAAAGCATCTTTAAGGCTGGATGGTTTAGGTGTGTTTTGCGCTTCAACCAGTTTGCTTAAACTTGCCGCATCAGTGCGTGAGGCACTTAAAATACGTACAGCATAATTTGGGGCTTCAGGAAATGCTTTAAACATTCCGCGTGGCTCTTGCGCAATCTTCTCGATCACTTCCATTCCGGCAACCACTTTTCCAAATACGGTGTAGCCAGGTTTTGTTTCTGTGGCATTCAATCCCGGATTATTTTGTAAGTTGATATAAAACTGTGCTGTTGCACTATCGGGATCCTGCTGTCGCGCCATGGCAACACTTTTATAGTCGTTTTTTAAACCATTGATTGATTCATTGATAACGGGTTTTCGAGTTTCTTTCTCTGCGAAGTCAAAGGTCATTCCTCCTCCCTGCACAACAAACCCTGGGACAATTCGGTGAAAAATTGTACCGTCGTAAAATTTGCTATCAACATAATCAAGGAAATTTTGTGCAGTCTTGGGGGCTGCTTTTGGATATACCTCAATAATAAATGAACCTAAATCGGTTTTAACCGCTACCAGAGTATTTTCTGCGGCAAAGCAGGGCGCACAAACAACCAAATTGAAACCAAATAATAAGACGGCTATTTTTTTCAACATATTATTACCCTTAACGCCATTCTGATTTACGTTTACGTCGACCAAAAGCCTGCAACACAAAAGAAAGAAAAACGCCGCCGAGAACCAAGCCACCGCCATAAATCCAATGATTGAATCGATCGGTGTTCTTAAGCTTTTCGTTTTCCGCTTTAAGAACGTCAGCGTGGGTTTGTAACAGCTGATTGTCTTTCAGCATACGTTGATGTTCTTCTTCCAAATTGAAAGCCGTGGTAGCGGCTTGACGCATATCTTCAGTATCAGTCAGCAATTGCTGGTGCTCTTGCTGAATTTTAGCGAGCTGCTCTTTAAGTTGTGTATTCTCTGTTTGCAGTGATATTTGGTCGCGTGAAGAGCTGGATAAGGCAGCTAATTGCAAGGCTGCTGTAGGTTTATCTGTTACATTTTGGCTCCGCACCCAACCTTCAGTGCCTTCAGGGGTTGTAACGAGCGACCAAAGATTGTTGTCTGTACCTGTTTCTTCCCGAATAAAATTGAGCTTGGTACCACTTACTACACCTTGTTGCAAAATGGCCGATTGCGGGTTTTTGTCGCTGCGAACAGGAATATAAATAACATCAGACACGTATTTGTCTGCAGCAATACCGGGAGCGCTGATTAATGACAAAGTGAGAGCTGGCAGCACACTACAAAACAGGAATATTTTTTTCACAATTGCTCCGATCCTTAACGATGAAAAGTAAAAAATTTAAGGCAAAACTTTTTTAAATGGTTTGACAACAACTTTGGCATAGATACCTGCAGCCACATAGGGGTCTGCATCTGCCCAAGATTTGGCGTGTTCAAGTGATTCAAACTCTGCGATTACAAGGCTACCAGTAAAACCAGCATCACCTGGGTCATTATTATCTATTGCAGGGTGTGGACCTGCGACCAAAAGTCGCCCTTCATCATTTAATTGTTGCAAGCGAGCGAGATGAGCAGGGCGGGTCAATTTACGCTTTTCCAAACTGTCGGAAATGTCTTCACTAATAATGGCGTAAAGCATGAAGTTTTCTCTTGGTTAAAATCAAAAATGGAATTTAGATCGAAAGCAGGTACGACCAAAGTTTAGTCGCTACTACCATCATTTATTACTTCTTCCAATGTCAGATGTGTTAGCAGGCGAATACTGCGGAATACATAAAATAATGTGCCCATCATGATGATCATCATTGGCAATGCAATTACCGGGTAACTCAATGCCGTCATTTTACCCAATTCTGCATTAAATTCTGCAGTTCCGGGCTGGCTAACCAGAATAACCTTGGCCAAAACATAATTCAAAATAGAGGATAAAAAAAACGAGGCAGCAATCATTAATGATGCATTCGTCAGTGTCCGCTCAAAATATTTTTGAGTGCCATATTGTTGTAACGCTGCATCAACCTTATGAATTTTTAGTACCTTGTCGTTGTAGATGAATGTTTTCACCAGAGGGTAACGAGTTTTTATAGAAATGAGAGTCACAATGCCAAGAATGCCGGGAATTGCAGCTTCCTTGATCGCGAAATATTTGGGTGCCAAATGAAAAAGGCTTAATCCACCGGTGAGTAATACGCTCACGATGCCCAATGCGGAAAAAACGTTAATTTTTTTGGTGACCAGATAATCGCGCAACCCATAACTGATGGGAAAGGCGAGAGCGATAATTAGTCCCCAAGTTGCCCCAAGATATTCATCACCACTGAGCTTGGTCAAAATCAGCGTGGGGATAACAATGTTCATCAGCAAATTGGCTAAAAAACTTTCTTTTTTAGGCTTTGGCTGCAAATTTGTGGGTTCTGTGGAAGGTTTATCGGCTAACATGTTCACGTTCTTTTCAGGGCTATTGTCGTTCATAACCAATCCCGGTGATGAATTTGTTGTTTGGAGTTCGAGTGATTTTTGATCTGCATTGCCATACCCATTTTTCTGACGGACTACTGACCCCGGAAGCAGTAATTGCGCGCGCAAAAGAGCGTGGGGTTGAGGTGTTGGCTATTACGGATCACGATACCATAGCTGCCCTTGAGATTGCACAAAAAGCAGCGTTCGATGCAGGCATCACCTTGATAACCGGCATTGAGTTTTCGAGTCAGTGGGGAAAGGGTGGTGTGCATATTGTTGGCTTAGGCGTGAATGTAAACTCACCTGAGTTGATTGCGGCGGTAGGGTCGCAAGAAGAGGCGCGACAAGCGCGGGCTTTGGCGATTGGTGAACGCCTATCCAAGGCGGGTTTTCCCGGAGCGCTTCAGGGAGCACGGGAAATAGCGGGCAATGCCGCGCTTGGGCGGCCACATTTTGCACAGTATTTGGTGACGATAGGGGCGGTAAAAAACATCAATGCAGCATTCAAAAAATACCTTGGCGCAGGCAAGCCTGCGGACGTGAAATACCAGTGGCCATCGATGGAGCAAGTAATCGCCTGGATTCACTCCGCCGGAGGGGTGGCCGTACTCGCCCATCCCATTAAATATGAAATGACACGAACCAGAATGTGTGCGCTTATCGACTCATTTGTGTCGGCAGGTGGGGATGCGATTGAAGTAATTAGCGGATTACAACCGGCGGCAGTAACGGAGGATTTAATACGTATCGCAAATGAGCGTTCATTGCACGCGTCATGCGGCTCAGATTTCCACTTCCCCGATCAGCCATGGCAAGAGTTGGGGGGCTTCGGTCGATTGCCAGCGCATGCCAAACCGGTCTGGGAACTATTGGGTTACAGCCAATAACATCAATAAATATATTTGCGACGCGCTAATGCATTAATGCGAACCTCAACCATATTGGTGAGAAACGAGCGTCCTCTTGAGGAGTCATCACATGGCCCAATTTTTTCAAATACATCCGGAAAACCCACAACATCGCTTGATCGCCCAGGCGGCCGACATTATTCGGAAGGGAGGGCTGGTGGTGTATCCAACCGATTCCGCTTATGCACTCGGCTGTCATATTGGGGATAAGGATGCACTGGAGCGTATTCGCACGTTGAGAAAGCTGGATAAAAACCACAACTTTACTCTGATGTGCCGCGACCTTTCAGAGATTGCCACTTACGCCAAGGTTGATAACCAGGCATTTCGCCTGATCAAAAATCACACTCCCGGAGCTTATACCTTTATTTTTGAGGCGACTGCGGAGGTGCCACGGCGCTTGTTGCACCCCAAACGCAAAACAATTGGGCTGCGGGTGCCGGATAATCCAATTGCCCTGGCGCTGCTTGAAGAACTCGGCGAGCCCTTGATGACTAGCAGTTTGTTGATGCCGGATGAAGAATTTCCGATGACAGATCCTTACGATATTCGCGATACGCTCGAGCACTTCGTTGAGTTGGTAATTGATGGCGGATACTGCGGTCTGGAGCCGACGACAGTGATCGATCTGACAGAAGACCTGCCACAGATACTGCGCCGCGGGAAAGGTGACACATTACCTTTCGATGCTAACTAATTGATCTATATAGAAGTTGGTCGAGTGGTTGTCCAGCTGTCCGACGCCGCCCGAAATAGCTATAATGCCGCCCTTGCTGCCCGCCAATGCTGTTGCTGGCTGATTCCAATGACAACCTGTGAGTTATCTGCGTGAGCGAAACCCTCGACACTATCGCCTCTTCGGAGACACCTTCGGAAGATCAGGCTACATCTGTGGCTGCCGCATCTGTCGATGAACAGGCAACTAGTCATGCGCAGTCAACTCCACAGCAAGGGGAAATGCCCTTTGCTATGGTTCACGGCAAAGCCTATACCCAATTGCCCCAGGATTTATATATTCCGCCCGATGCGCTGGAAGTATTCCTTGAAGCATTTGAAGGCCCATTGGATTTATTGCTCTACCTGATTCGCCGCCAGAATATCGACATTCTCGACATCAATGTATCGGAAATTACTTCCCAGTACATGGCTTATGTCGACCTGATGGAATCACATCAATTTGAATTAGCTGCGGAATATCTGGTGATGGCGGCTATGCTTGCCGAAATCAAATCGCGCATGCTTCTGCCTCGCTCTTCAGAAGAGCATGAGGAAGAGGAGGATCCGCGTGCATCGCTTATTCGCCGTTTACAGGAATATGAGCGATTCAAGCAGGCGGGGGTGGATCTGGACCATCTGCCGCGAGTATCCCGTGATGTTTTTCCCGTCACTGCTGCAGGCCCGGATCGCAGCTTAACGCGACTCGACCCCGATGTAGAGTTGCAGGAACTATTATTGGCTTTATCGGAAGTGCTGCGTCGCGCCGATATGTTTGAAAGCCACCACGTGGCCAAGGAAAAATTATCTACCCGTGAACGCATGGCGCAGGTTTTGGATACGTTGGCACATCAACACTTTGTCCCTTTTGTTAGCTTGTTTAAAGCAGAAGAAGGGCGCCTTGGCGTTGTTGTCACCTTTCTTGCAGTGATGGAATTGATTAAAGAGTCGCTAGTAGAAATTGTTCAAAGCGAATCATTTGCCCCTATACATGTAAAAGCCAGAACACAATGACAAACGAAACAGATATCACCGAAGACTCGCTCACTGACGATGATCTCGATCAGGTAACCACTATAGGTGATGAGGCTCATTCATCATCCGAGGAATTGGACACCGAAGAATCTGCAACTGTGCCCGTAACCCAAATGCCGGTTGATGGAGAGCTGTTACGCAAAATCATCGAAGGTGCAATTCTGGCAGCCGGCCAACCAATGACAATTGTGCGCCTGCTCGATTTATTTGATGAAGAAGTGGCGCCAAGCAAAGAAGAAATATCTGCAGCGCTAATTGATATACAAGCGGCAAGTGCAGACCGCGGTTTTGAATTAAAAGAAGTCGCGTCTGGCTGGCGCTTTCAAGTGCGGGATAATCTGGCTCCTTGGGTTAACCGCCTATGGGAAGAGAAACCCCAGAAGTATTCGCGGGCATTACTCGAAACACTGGCTTTGGTTGCGTATCGCCAACCCATTACCCGTGGTGATATCGAAGAGATTCGCGGCGTTGCCGTGAGTTCGCACATCATGAAGACACTGCTGGAGCGCGATTGGGTGAAGGTCGTAGGGCATCGCGATGTACCAGGTCGTCCATCGCTCTTCGCTACCACGAGACAATTTTTGGATTATTTCAATCTAAAAAGTTTGGACGAATTGCCAACACTCAGTGAAATCCGGGATCTGGATGAGCTGAACCCTGTATTGGATTTGGGTGAAGCAGGGCTAGGTGAGAAAGATACCGACCTGCCAATTCCAGATGACAGTTCAATCGCCGTTAGCAGTGAAACAGATGCAGAACCTGTGGATATACAAGCCGCCTTTTACGAAGAAGGGTTTGTTGATGGTGAAGATGCATTTGTTGACGCCGATGAAGATGTGGCATCTGACACTACAGCAGATGCTGCGGAAAACGGCGATACTGAAAATGGAAATTATGAAGAACCCCGCAGCGTTTAGCTGCTTAATTAATCTATGGTGAACAAAATCAACCGGGATAAACCTGAAAAACCTACCAAGGCTGTGAAGCCAGTAGTTGCTGGAAAATCCAAGGCCGCCGAAAAAAATGCAGCCCCGACTAAACCAGCAAAAGCCAATGCAACTCACAAACGAGATGCAGTTGACCGCCCTGCAAAAGCAGGTGCGGGCAAACCAGTGCAAAAAACAACATCGCAAACCAAACCGAAAGCCACGCAAAGCGCCGCTGAAAAAAATGCTGCTCCGGCGAAAACTGGCGACGAAAAGCTGCAAAAAGTACTGGCTCGCGCCGGCATGGGGTCGCGCCGTGAAATGGAGCGCGCAATTGAAGCTGGCCAAGTCAAAGTTAATGAAAAAATTGCCAAATTGGGCGATAGAGTTTTACCGCAGGATAAAATTTTTGTTAACGGCCAACGTGTTGTATTGCGCAGCGAATTAACACGTCGACGCGTGATTTTATATAACAAGCCCGAGGGTGAAATTTGCTCACGCTCCGATCCAGAAGGCCGTCCTACTGTTTATGATCATTTGCCGCCATTAAAAGGTGAGCGTTGGATCTCGGTTGGTCGCCTGGACTTTAATACCAGTGGCTTGTTGCTATTCACCAATGATGGCGAATTGGCCAATAAGTTGATGCATCCATCATCCGTAATTGACCGCGAATACCTGGTGCGTATTCAGGGTGAAGTCACCGATGAGATGCGCACCAATCTATTAAAAGGTGTCACCCTTGATGACGGAGTCGCCCGCTTTACTGACATAGTCGATGGGGCAGGTGAAGGAAAGAATCGCTGGTTTTATTGTGTGGTAATGGAAGGGCGTAATCGCGAAGTTCGCCGCCTCTGGGAGTCCCAAGGTGTGAAGGTGAGCCGTTTGAAGCGGGTTCGTTACGCGAATATTTTTATTCCATCCCATGTGCGTGTTGGACAATGGACCGACTTAACCGAGCGGGAAATTCAGGACTTGTGCATGACTGCAGGTTTTGACAGTTCAACTTATACCCGCATGATGGAACCGACGCGTGATGAAGCTGCTCAGCGGGAACGTCACGATAAAAAACTACGAGCAGCATCAGCCGCGCCTCGTCGATCCAAGGCTCCTCCACGTAAGCGACCACCCATTGTTGAATAAAATTTTTAAAACTGTACGCATAAAAAACCACGCTGATTGGCGTGGTTTTTTTATTTCAGAGTCGTGTAAATAATTATATTGCAATAGGCATATCGTTACTGCTGATTACGCAATTTCTACCTGATTCTTTGGCGATATAAAGCGCTTTATCGGCACGATCAAACAAATCATTGACGTGCTCTTGTCCACCGCTCTGACGAGTAGCAATGCCGACGCTAACAGTAACGCTTATGATTTTTCCATTGTACTCAATAGATGTATTTGCAATTTGTTGGCGGATACGTTCAGCAATAATTTTAGCGCCCTTGGCGTCCGTCTTCCCCAGCACTACCACAAACTCTTCACCGCCGTAGCGGAAGGTAATATCGGAACCACGGCAAGCAGATTGAATTCCTTTGGCAACTTCGCGCAACACCAAATCACCACGATGATGGCCATATTCATCATTAATTTTTTTGAAAAAATCGACATCTATCATTAACAACGAAAGCTCATGATGATGACGTTCAGCCATTTGTAATTCGCGCCGCAAGGTGGAATCCAGCGCGCTGCGGTTACCTAATAAGGTTAATGGGTCCAGTAAGGAATTACGCATAAGGGTTTGAAAACGGATGGCATTGCGCAGCGGATACACCAGCGCTCGCAGCATCAATTCCAGCGTAATTAATTCTGCTTCGACAAACCGTTTGCTACGGCTAAACACAATTTCACCCAGGTAACCCTCATCTGTGGTCAAACGATAATCACAATGATGGAGGCAATCGCGCCCGATTTTTAAATCGTTGGCGGAGTTTTCGAACTTGAACTTTATGCTTGAGAAATTAACAACGTCCTGCGCATGTGTGTAGAACAGGCTAAGTATTTCGCGTGGATCAAGGCTCATTTGAAGCGCTTGCACAAGGCGAAGATGCGTTGCTAATTCTTGCTCCGGGGTTAACGGGTTGAAAGGGATGTTGCCTGCGCCATTTGCATTTTGGGCACTGGTCATCATAGTCATGTCCCGCATAGTTCTTACCTGCTAAATTTAAATTTGTTTGCCACCTATTTGTCGCTTTCACGCGCTCAGGTGTCTTTAGCAGATAACTAGCGAAATCCGTGCCATCTGATTTTTAAAATTCAAATCTCTTTTAAATCAGTCACTTGCGTCATTTAGTTATGTTAAGCAGAGAATAAGGCGCCAAAAAAGCCTCAGTTCGATCATTAAGTTGCGGAAAGATTTTGCCGTCGGTCAAAAGTTTGTCAGGCAGGAAAGAAGGCGAAAATTAGAGCCGCGACATACCCAAAGAAGGGGAAGTGTCAGTTCTTAATTTGGGGAAGTAATACGCTTAGGCTCAAACCACCTTCGGGACGGTTCTCTGCCCATATACGGCCTTGGTGTAGCGATACACTACGCTGGGCAATCGCCAGGCCCAAGCCGTATCCGCCACTTTCTCGTGCCCTGGCTTGGTCTGTGCGGAAGAAAGGTTGGAAAATATCCTCAAGTGCATCGTCAGGTACACCAGGACCTTGGTCCATGATATCCACTCGATACTGCTCACCATCGCCCGTCTCAGCCAACGAAATGTAAATTTCGGAGTTCGCCGGTGTATAGAGCAGGGCATTACGTAAAGTGTTCTCAAATACCCCAACCAACATATTGCCGTGGGTAGCAACCAACGCTTCATCCAGCTGACACTTGAAATGAATATTAATATTTTTTTCTTCAGCGTCTGCTTGATAATTATCCATCAGCGTTTGCATCAAGCTGACTAAATCGAGTACATCATCCAATACCCAACTGTCTTGCCCCTGCACGGGCAAGGTGAGGATATCTGTGATGATATCGTTCAAATAATCGGCCGCTTGTTTAATACGATCTAATTCGTGATCGACAATACCGTTGCTGCGCTGGCGCGCGAGAGCCAATGCAATTTGCAGCCGCGCTAATGGTGTACGTAATTCATGCGATACATCTTTAATCAAGCGTTTCTGTTCATGCATTGCTTTTTCAAGGCGTTCGGTCATGTGGTCGAAGTCTCGACCGAGGGCAGCAATTTCATCATTGCGGTTGCGAAATTGCTCGCTAATCCGCACGCTTAAATCACCGCGCGCAATTTGTTGCGTGGCTTTTTGTAGTGTGTTGATACTGCGGGTGAAATGGCGCGCAAGAAAAAAACAGGCGGAACCACTAACCACAATAGAGACCAACAACAATGGCCAGATGTTATCGAGGAAGAGTTCCCAAATAATATCTCGGTCTTGCCCTTCATCACGCCCGGCCGAAATGGTAATCAGTTTTACGCTGTTGCCGTCATTGAGGGTGATATAGCGGCCAAACAATTTGCGGTTGCGATCCTGCACTTTGTCGAAGGGGTGCTTAAACGTGAGGCGAGGGAGGAGATACATAACGCCTGGAGGCAAAGGTCGATCAAGCAGGTCGCGATTTTCTTTATCGACCACATATACAAAACGGGTGGACCATGCCGGCATTGCACGCAGATCTTGAATTAATTGCCGCGTGTTTCGATTAACTGCATTGCCCACCATTTGAAACAGTAAACGCTTGGCCGGGTCATCATCATTGGCGCCACTGGTGTGCTGGAAATTTCCTTCCGGCGTCATGTCAAACCAATGCACAACAATATTGGTGCCGATAATAATCGCCACCGTAATCAACCAAAAGGTAAAAAAGATTTTTAGATAAAGGCGGGTCATTAATTTATGGAGTCATCGTCATTCATGGTCAGCATATAACCCGCGCCGCGCACATTAATGATCAAATCCTTTGAGGAGCCCGCAGCAGTAATTTTTTTACGTATATTACTTACATGCACGTCGATGCTGCGATCGTAGGGCGTCAATTTGCGATTAAGCGCTTGCTCTGTCATATCGTCTTTACTGATGACTTGACCTGCGCGGCGCACAAGAATTTCCAGCACGCTAAACTCGGTTCCGGTAAGCGGAACTTCGGTGTTATCCCAAGTGGTCGTGCGTGTACCTAAATGCAGTGATAATTTGCCCGATGCCAAACGCTCAACGCTGCTGGGGGTAACATCTTTCTGCGTTGCACGACGCAAAATCGCGCGGATGCGAGCAACAAGCTCACGGGGGTCGCACGGCTTGGATAAATAATCATCAGCACCAATTTCCAACCCTATCACCCGATCAACAGTGTCGCCCTTGGCGGTAAGCATGATGACCGGAGTCTGGTTGTGTTGACGCAAATTTTTCAGCACGTCAAAACCGTTGCGCACGGGCAACATTACATCCAGCACTATGACGGAATAAGGATGTTTGAGAGCGAGTTCCAACGCTGTTTGCCCATCATAAGCTGTATCAACGGCGAAACCTTCAGTTTGCAAATATTCGCTCAGTAATTGACTGAGTTCTTTGTCGTCGTCGATGAGAAGAACTTTAAGCATAGCGGTTTACAGTCCCCGATAATTGAAGGCGCTGAGTGTGCACCAGCCCCCGGTGAGAGTCATGATTCTTTGGATTTCGTTAACCAATCTTAACATTATAGCCACCATAATGAATTCACTGGCTCTGATTCTGGAGTCCGCACTGAACCAAGTGGTTACACACCACGAGTCCAATACACCAGAGGAACGTCAAATGAAATCAAACAAGTTAATAGTGGCCGGCATTTTATTATTTAGTGCCGCTAGTATAGCTGTACCAAGTATGGCAGGAGGCAAGGGTAAAGGCTGTGACGATATGCATCATGCTGCAGGCTGGAGTGGACAAAGCGGACTTGATGGGCGTCACCTTAGAGGTATAGGAAAAGCCCTGGACCTGACAGATTCCCAAAAAGAAACCTTGAAGACGCAGCGCGAAGCCAACAAAGCGGCACACCAGGCACTGCAAACCAAACTGTTTGATGCACGTGAAGCATTGGCAACTGCGGCCAGCGCTGGAGCGAGCGACTCGGAGCTAAATGCATTGGCTGATACCCTTGGCAAACTGCAAGCCGAGCAAGCCTTGGCCGGCGCTAAAACCCAGCAGGCATTTTTGGCGGTTCTGACCGAAGAGCAAAAACAGACCCTGGCGCAACTCAAAGCGAAGCGCCTGGAGCGCAGAGAAAACCGCAAAGAGACACTGGAATCCACTAAAAGCTAATATTTAACGACCTTTAAACATAACCCCGGCATATCGCGTGCCGGGGTTATTTGTTTGGGGCTATATATTTACGGGCTTGCCTGTCCAGCCTAATCTTGGGAAAATCCGCGCCGTTTTTCATCATCCATATTAAATTCCAGTATCCCGAGGTTATCGTGGCCCAAATAGGTCTGTTTTTTGGCAGTGACGAAGGTAATACCGAGCGTGTCGCTTATCGTATCCAACAGCGTTTGGGGGCAGACGTTGTCGATGTCCGTGATATCGCAGATGCAACCCAATTGGACTTCGCCAATTACGACAAAATTATCCTCGGTATCCCTACATGGGACTTTGGCCAAATCCAATCAGATTGGGAAGAGTTTTGGGATGACATAGCAGCAGTGGATTTCTCTGGAAAACAAGTGGCACTTTTTGGATTGGGTGACCAGTTCGGCTACGGCGATTACTTCCTTGACGCCATGGGTATGTTGCACGATGTGATTATCCAAACCGGTCCGGAAATTGTCGGCCAGTGGTCTACCGAGGGCTATGAATACGAAGCGTCAAAAGCAGAGATCCCGGGGGCGGGGATGTTTGTCGGTCTGGCGCTGGATGAAGACCAGCAAGAAAATTTGAGTGCTGAGCGTTTAAATCGCTGGTGCACACAAATTCACGTGGAGTTTGGTTTGGACACTCCATTGCAGATGCTTGAAGATTAAATCGATTATGAAATAAAAAATGGGCGCAGCAGGCGCCCATTTTTTATTTCAGCAACTTTATTTTTTAATGTCTCATCACACCTCAGCGACAAATACCGCCCTTATCGGTGCCGGATGGCCTTCCGCAGTTAGCGACGGATTGTCCGGATGTAAAAATTCTGGCAGCGAATGAAAGCGCATCCACTCAGTTGAACGCTGCTCCTCGGTGGTAGTCGGGCACACGTCTACCACGCGGGGATTATTGAATCCCATTTTGCGCAACCATGAGAGCATAGTGTCGCAGCTGGGCAGGAACCAGACATTGTTCATTTTACCGTAGCGGTCCTCAGGCACTAACACATCGCCCAACTCACCCTCGATTACCAAAGTCTCCAAAACCAACTGCCCGCCGGGGCGCAGGGTATTCTTTAATTCGAGCAAGTGATCCATCGGCGAACGGCGATGATAAAAAACGCCCATGGAAAATACCGTATCAAATGCCTGTACTTTTTCCGGTACATCTTCTATTCCAATCGGCAGAACATCTATTGGATAATCGGCACCAGCAAAATGTTTAATCATATGAAACTGGACGATAAAACGTGGCGATGGATCTATACCAATAACGCGTTTTGCCCCAGCTCCCAGCATCCGCCAGCAGTGATAACCATTGCCGCAACCTACGTCGAGGATCAAGCGATCTTTTAACGGGGCGAGGTGCGGCAAAACGCGATCCCATTTCCAATCTGAACGCCATTCAGTATCGATATGAATATCGTGAATAAAATAAGGGCCCTTACGCCAGGGAATTAATTCTTGCAAAACACCGCGAATTTCCGCGCGAGTAACATCATCGCAATCGGAGCTGTGGCCAATACGTACCTCATCAGCCAAATCAATTTGTGTCGCATTGACTTGCGGCAATTTTGCCAGCGATGCTTTCCAGCCCGCCAAATCACCATAACGCTTTTCGCATAAGCCGCTAGCGATTTGTGCAGGCAATTGTTCAGCCCAGCCAGCAAGTGGAGAATCTTTTAAGGCATCGAGTAAAATGTCGTAATTAATTTGCGGCACAGTTGTATCCATCATTATTTAATTGCAATCAGTGAAGCAAAATTAAAACATTGAAACCACACATCAACACTGCCAAAACCGGCCTGGCGTAAACGCTGGCGATGTGCGTCGAGCGTTTCCGGAACCAAATAGTTTTCGATGGCCGCTCGCTTCTGTGCAATTTCCAAATCGCTGTAACCATTGGCGCGCTTAAAATTGTGATGTAACTCGGTCATTAATTGCTGATGCAGTTCATCATCAAAGGCCACTTTCTCGGAAATAATCAAAACACCACCTGGATTTAACCCCGCACAGATATTGCGCAGCACATCCAGGCGTTCACCGATAGGAATAAATTGCAGCGTGAAATTGAGCACCGCCATAGAAGCGTTTTCCAGAGTTACATCCTGAATTTGTGCCTCGATTAATTCGACTGGAATTTCTCCGCTATCCGCAGCGATGACTTGCTGGCAGCGGGCAATCATCGCTGCTGAATTGTCGATACCGATAATTTTGCAATCTGCCGCGTGGATGCGATGGCGCATCGCGAGCGTTGCGGCGCCGAGCGAGCAACCCAAGTCATAACACTGGCTGTTGGCCTGTACATATCGCTCAGCCAGATTGCCAATCATATTGATGATGGTCGCGTAGCCGGGCACCGAACGCTTGATCATATCGGGAAAAACATCCACTACTCGCTGGTCAAACGCAAAACGGCTGACCTCTGCCAGAGGATTGGCATAAATGGTGTCGGGATTAATATCGTGCATAACTGTGACTGATTAGTGGCGTAGAACAGGGGACAATTCAGGAGGGCGCATTGTAACCCTCCTTGATTGTGACAACAAATTGAAGGATTCATAAAACTGTCATATTTCCGCAGGAATATGCCGTCAGTCCCTCTATTGTTGTTATCAATTTGTTGCCAAGTTGTCATCCTATGTCTTTGCAGAGCCCGATATTTTCTCAAATCACACTGCAAAAGGAATTACGCCGCTTGATTGAATTCAAGCTTTTAACACCTGTTTTCCAACCCATAATTGCGGTAGAAAATCCGCGCATTATTGGTTACGAGGCCCTCATTCGTGGCCCTGAAGATAGCCCGTTGCATAAACCCGACGCACTCTTCGCGGTTGCGTTGGAATCCCGCTCATTAGCCACCCTGGAATTTGCTTGCAGGGAAGTCTCCTGCGAGCGATTTGCCGCGTTGGAATTACCGGGAAAACTCTTCCTCAATATGAGCCCAATTAGTTTCACCGATAGCCAATATCGCGATGGTGTCACCCGGGAAATATTGCAGCGTGTTGGCTTGAGCGCAGAGCGGTTGGTTTTCGAATTAACAGAAAGTCAGCCACTCGATGAGTTGGATTTATTGCGCGCAGCATCCGAGCATTTCCGCCGTCAAGGTTTTGCTGTTGCGCTGGATGATTTAGGGGCGGGTTACGCAGGCTTGCGGGTATGGAGCGAGCTGTGCCCTGATTACGTAAAAATAGATCGCCATTTTATTTGCGGCATCGACAAAGATCCTGTCAAACGTGAATTTGTGCGCGCAATGCTGGATATCGCCCATCGAATGGGGCACAAGGCTATTGCAGAAGGGATTGAAACCCAGGCCGAATTCAATACGTTGGTGGCGATGGGTGTTGAATATGCCCAGGGATATTTTATCGCCCGCCCTCAAGCTTCACCGATAACGGGTTTACCAGCACTCATTACCGGCTTCAAAAATAATTCCGTTCGGCCATATCAGGATCACTTTACCCGCACTGCCAGGGAAATTGTGGTGGACTCGGTACAAGTCACTTCAGCAACCAATGCTGAAGAGGTGGTGAAAATGTTTCGCTCCGATGTGCGCTTGGCCTGTGTGCCAGTTGTTGATGGAAATATTCCATTGGGAATGGTTAGCCGGGCTGAAATTTTAAATATTTTTTCGCGCCGTTTTGCCCATGAATTGCATGCACAAAAACCGATTCGGGATTTTATAAGCCCTTTGTCAATCATTGTGGATGTGAATACTGATTTGAAGGCAGTGGGTCAGCTCATTAGTGAAGACCCGCAACAAAACCTGAGTGTTGATTTTATTATCGCCGATAACAATGCTTATCTTGGCGTAGGTAAAGTACGCGATTTATTGCGCGCAATAACTGAAGAAAAATTGCGGATTGCCCGTTACAGCAATCCGCTTACGCAATTGCCAGGCAATGTGCCGCTCTATGAATGGATCGATCACCTATTGCTGCAAAAAAAAGAATTTGTGGTCGCCTACTGCGATTTAAATCATTTCAAACCTTTTAACGATGCTTTTGGTTACAGGGCAGGTGATGAGGCCATCCTTCGCTTGAGCCAAATCCTTTGTGATTGTGTTGATACCACCAGGGATTTTGTCGGGCATGTCGGTGGGGATGATTTTATTTTGGTGTTGGGCAGTGCAGACTGGCAAACACGCTGCGAACAAATATTGACCCGGTTCGCCGAGGTGAGCAGCCAATTGTTGCCAGAGGAAGCCTCTGAGTACTGGAGTGTCGATCGGCAAGGCCAACGCCAGAAATTTGGTGCATTAACCTTGGCAATAGGGTGCGTCTCTCCTGATGTAGAGTTTTGCAAAAACCATCATCAGGTATCGCAACTGTTAGCCGAGGCAAAACACAGTGCCAAAATGCAAGGCGGCAACAATATTTTTCATTCGCGTCGTCGCAAATTGCAATTGGCCCCGCATGGAGATGAACTGGAAAAATCCGTAACAGCTTGATAATCCTGGTCTATCCTTAGTCTAATTTCTCTATGGAGGTGGACTAATGGCTGATCTTGGTTATTACAAGATGCATGCGCTGATTGTTGATGATTTTGAGAATTTCCGCGGTACGCTTTACAAGATGCTGATGGACATGGGGTTCGGCAATGCCGATTCCGCGGCGACAGGTGAAGAGGCGCTCCGTTTTTGTAAAGCCCGAAGTTATGATCTGATTTTATGCGATAACAACCTGGGCAAAGGGAAGAGTGGTCAACAAGTACTGGAAGAATTGCGCTCTACTGACAACCCTTGCTCAGACAGCCTGTTTCTCCTTGTATCTGCCGAGAATAGCAAAGGCACCATCATGGCCGCGTATGACTATGAGCCAGATGCTTACCTCGCAAAGCCCCTCACGACAAAAGCGTTGGATCAGCGCCTGGGGCGCCTGATCGAACAGCGAGTGGAATTAAAGGCAGTTCACGCGGCCCAGAAAGCAGGGGATGACCAGCTCGCCATTTCATTGTGCAAAGATTTGATTGCCTCCGGCAGCCGCTACGCTAATGCCTGTCAAAAGTTGTTAGGGCAGCTGTACCTTAAAAAAAATGATTTGGCAGCCGCGGAAGCTGTCTATCGCGCTGTACTCGATAATCGTGAATTGGAGTGGGCGCAATTGGGAATGGTGAAAACCAAACTTGCCCAAAATGATCTGATAGGCGCGCAACAGTGGTTGGAAAACATCCTGCAGGCAAATCCACTCTGCATGAAGGCTTACGATCTACAAGCTGAGCTATTCAAACTGCAAAACAATTTGGAGGGCTTGCAAAATATCTTGCAAAAAGCGACGGATATTTCTCCCCTTTCTATTTTGCGTCAACAGGCCTTGGGGGACGTGGCACAACAAAATAACGATTTGGTCACTGCTGCCAATGCACTTAAACGTGCAGTAAAACTTGGTGAGCACTCCTGTTTTGATAAAGCGGAAGTCCATACCCTTTTTGCTCAAGCTACGATTGATTTATTTTCAATCGACAAGGAGCTTGCCAAACCTTTAGTCCGCGATGCCATTTCCTGCATTAACAATCTTGAAGACAATTTCGGAAAAACCAATTTGCGAAAAATCGAGTCCTTACTACTCGAAAGCCAGTTGCAGGTGTGTGCCGGTGATCAGCGACGAGCACAAGAGACTTTGGCCAGTGCACAGTCCGCGCTCGGCACATCAAAAGATGAAGATACATTATCGGTAAAAATTGAACTGGTACGCACGCTCCGTTTACTCGGTAAAACTGATGAGGCGAAACAGCTGTTAGATGAACTATTGGAACAGTCAGCAGCTAAAGAAGATCAGCTGCAGCGTCTGGATGTGCTGTTGGATGAGCCGCGCAGTGAGAAAAACAAACTCATGGTGGCAGAGATAAACAAAAAAGGGATCGCCTTTTACAACGCCAAAGATTTTACTGCCGCCGCAGATGCATTCAGGACTGCACTTCAAAAATTACCCAACCATATCGGGCTTCGACTGAATTATGTGCAGGCAATGCTCGACAAATTGAAATCCCGTTTTGATGTGGGTGTGAGTGAAAAAATCCAACAAACCCTTACCAAAACCAACGCCCTTATTGCCCCCCAGCATCCCCAGTTTCAGCGGTATCGCCAGCTAAATGACGTGTATAACGCGCTGGTTAGAGCGAATGGAAAAGACAAGCGAGGTCATGCGTGAATTCTACATCAAAGCCAAAAACTGACGACATCCCCGAGAAAACGTCCATCGATTTCTCATTCGTACTGGCATCCAGCGTTCACGACATGAAAAATTCACTGGGAATGCTGCTAAATACCTTGTCGGCCATGATGGTGAATTCACCACCAAAGGATGCGGAGCAAGCCCACTTTTTTTCGGTGTTGGAATATGAAGCGGCGCGAATAAATGGTGAATTGGTGCAACTATTGTCGCTTTATCGAATGGATGAAAACACTATGTCGGTGGTCATCGATGAACACCACACAATCGATATTATTGAAGACCAAATCGCGCGCAATGACACCCTATTAAAATCTCGCCACATTGATGTGCAGGTCGAATGTGAACCGGATTTAGTTTGGTATTTCGATAGTGAATTGATTAGCGGTGTACTGAATAATTTGATCGTGAATTGCGCACGTTACAGCCGTAAACAATTGTTAATCAGCGCTGCTGAAGAGAATGGATATTTATGTATTACCATCGCCGATGATGGACAGGGTTATCCTGACAATATGTTGATGGGATCTTTACCGCAAGCGCCGGTTTCATTCAGTTCCGGCAATACGCGCCTGGGATTATTATTTACGCGCAAAGTATTGGAATTACATAAATCCAAAAACAGATATGGCTATATGACAATCGCCAACAATGGACCATTGGGGGGAGGGGAATTAAAACTCTATTTGCCTTAATACCGCATTGCTTGAGGTGTTGAAATCATAAGGCGGCTATTGCATTATCACAGCCCTTTTCCGTTATTGTTTTCAGGTTAAATTTTATGCTTAAAATCCGCTTTAAAGATAATAAATACAATGCGGTATGGCTGGTGGAGCCAAAAATCACTATAGGCCGTTCGGCTACAAACGCACTGGTGATTGATGATCCTTTGGCTAGCGACGTTCATATGGAAGTGTTGGTTGATAACGAACATCTCACCTTACGCAACCTGATTCCAACCCAACCAATTATCGTTAATGGCCAAGTCGTCACTGGCGCCTGTGAACTTAAGCCCGATGACCAAATCACGCTCGGCCAAGTTGAGCTTATTGTTATTGATCCCAAGCGCGAAGCAAAAGTGATCGCTGAGGAATCTGCAAATGTTACCCAGTTACGGGCGCCTAAAGCCTCCGGTTGGTCAATAAAAGCACACCATTCTGCCTTGGCGAACAGGGTCTTCCCGTTAAAAGACATCAATATTATCGGGCGCGCGAACGAGTGCGATATCTGTTTGGCCGCGGCCCATTTATCCCGCCGCCATGCCCAGTTGCAAATTATTGATGGCATGTTGTTCGTGAAAGATTTGGACTCGGCCAATGGCACGTTCCTCAATGGTAAAAGAGTCGCCGAAGCCAGAGTGAAGCGTGGCGATGAGCTGCGTTTTGATGCATTGACGTTCGGTGTGATGGGACCATCTGACGACATGGCCAAAACTACGGTACGCAAAGTGCCTTTGCCAACCGAGACTGCTGAATCCAAGGCAAAAACCGTCCCTCGCGGAAAACCCATTGCTCCTACCAGATCGAGCTCTATCCAACGCGCTGCCGTCAGCCCCCAACCAAAGCTGGAGCCCGAAGTACAGCACAAAGGGAAATATGGGCTTATCTTCATTGGTGTT
>DATIGS010000039.1:0-12774 GCA_035481425.1 Cellvibrio sp.
TCGGCGATTTTTTTGATCGTCCATACGCGCTCTTGTTTTTCGCCATCGTAGTATGTGAAGTGTTCGGTCAAGGTGCCCACATCGCCATTCCATTCACCGACAAGTTCGATATCAAACCGGCGTATGACGCGGCCTCGCCAATCCTGCACTATGCCCCAGGCTTTGATCGGGCCATTAAAATATTCCTTGATGTCGGCGCGAGGTGTGGTGTCTTTGTAGTGATCCATATTATTGGCGGCGCAACTGCTAAGCGTGATGAGAACCGCGATGGTTGCGATGATTTTGAAAATTTTCATTATTTCCTCCTGAACCTGATCGAATAAAAAAACCATACAGCAAACCCGTTGCGCACAATTTCAACACGCAGGGAATTAACGCATAGGCTGCGGCGAGTGTTGCGAGTGCCGCGTCTGAGTTAGTGGATTGCGGTTTAAAACCCGCCGCATCGAGTACGGGTAAGGCTATGGCGGAGGCCAGCGCCAGACTGGCTTTACTGATAAATGCGAGAAATGCGTAGTGCGAACCGGAACAGGCGCGGTTATCGTGCCCATGAATATGATCAGCCAGAATGGAAGGAGGCAGTGTTAAATCCGCACCCAGTGCAAAACCGGAAACTACGCACACGACCGCATAAGGCCATACATCGCCGGCATTCAGAAAATACGCACAAATAAATCCGGCGACCGCGAGAATATTTGCACAACACCAGGTCTTGTATTTTCCATAGCGCGCGCTGATTTTTTTCCATAGCGGCATAGCAGCAGCGCCGGACAGGAAATAGAGCAATAAAAATAAACCGGTCAATTGTTCCGCGCCTATAAGGTCGCGCACAAAAAAAATCACCAGAATCGCGGGGATGCTGGATGCAAGCATACTCAGAGCATAGACCGCAAACAATCGCCAACTTTCTGTTGGTAGCGCACGTATTGCAGTTAGCGGTGATGAATGCGACTTGGGTGAAATAATCGTCGTCGAAGGAACGGCCAATTTGTAAAAGCCGATAATACCGGCAAGCATTAACAGGAAAAGAACTCCCGAATACCAGAGGTATGCCTCGTCCGCATTGATCCAATGTGAAAGCAACGTCGGTACCGACACCGCAATAACAAGCCCCACAATTCCAAACGCTTCGCGCGCGCCGGCAATGCGTGTCTGTGCGTTAGTATCACTCGTCCATAGCGTAGCTTGCGCACCGAGTACAATCGTCAACACACTATAGGCACTCACCGCAATAATCATGCACAGCGAAAACCAAATCGCGGGCGAAAAAAAATAACTGTTAAAAAGCCCGAATACAGCAAGGCATAAAATTATTCCGGCAATGGCAAGCATCAGCACAAAATGTTTTTGCAACCTATCCGTGAGCCAACCGATTAACGGATCTTGTACTGCGTCGAAAATGCGAATGAAGAGCAGCAATGTGCCGAGCAATGAGAGTGAGATACCGTAGCGCGTTGCGAAAAAATCCGGTGCAAGCACATAGAGCGGAAAACCGGCGAAAGCGACGGGCAGCGCAATAAAACCATATTGCAGCAATGATTTTCGCGTGATTGCTTGGGTGTTCATATTAGCCCCGGTGGTGCGCAACGCATTGGTGATCTCCAGGCAGTCAAGGTTGTTGTTAAACCCTAATTACGCAATTACTAAGCGGCTGGATCACCAACATTCGTTATCTTATTGGTAGTACTGAGGCGGAGCGGGCTTGGGAAAGAAAAATGGCGATGTTTTGAAGATGGCAATGTTTGGAAGATGAAGAATGTTTTGAAGAGTGGAAAAATATGCGCCTTTTGCTTTAGTACGCAGTAGACGCATTTACATTCACATTTACATGGAAACCAGCAGACTTATTCCTGAAGCAGACGCAAGTTTTAAGCGGCAAAGGTACCTGCTACTTAAACATCCAGGCTCCCTTCCACCGAATCATCCATATGTTTGCCAGTGGCAGCGCCGATTAACATTTTTGCGCCCGCGACTATATTGCCGTGTTTGGTATTCCAGTAGTAACCATCCAGAGGCGTGACTTTTATTGCAGTGATGCGCGGATCGTCTTTACCTTCGGTGAACCAGGTTTTTAGCAGTGGCTCCCACAGTTCCGCAATTTTTGCTCGGTCTTGATAGATAGCAGCTTGGCCATTGAGTTCGAGAAAATAGGAGTGGGATGAAGCCTGGAAGTAAAGCCGAACTTTGGGATCGATTTTTATTTCATCGTTCTTGTGGCTGTCGATGGGGCTTAAGAACCATAAGTTGCCGGCATCGTCCACTTGCCGCACTGCCATAGGCCGGGCACCGCTTGAGCCTGCCATGGCCACTGCTGTGCAAAAGAAGCAGCTCTCACTTTTATCTACCACCTCTTTGATTTTTTTAATCGCGTCGGCGCCGTGTAAATTCTCGTGATGATCATTGTGATTTTGGTCCATGACGATTCCCTCAAGCAATTGTTGATTGGCTGTAAAGTCGACAAAGATTTTCCTCACAAAGTTCCCCTATAGATATAGGCCTTGCTCCCGGCATTTTTCAAATTTTCACGCAAGTTTCACATTTTGACGCAAGCCGCTGTCATTTTTACAAAAATGAACGACAGGAATGATGCATAAATCATCAACCGCCCTTTAAATTCAGGCTTTATGACAGGAAAAATCCAGGATTTGAAAAGCTGGCCTTCTTATTGCAATAACGAAAGTGTCGTATGAATAGATTCCGATTCCGGATTTCCATGTCGGGTTTCTATGTACTGATGTGTATGTGGCAAAGGAATATTTATTTATTAGGGAGAATGATTTGGTGACAGCATCAAGCCATATATATCCCAATCGGACTGGCTACATGGATGTTTCTCTTCATCAAATCTATAGCGGAATCAAATCAATAACCTGCTGTAACATTAGGGAGGCCATAAATCATGAACAAATTTTTTATTGGCATTTCCGGCTGGCGCTATGCTCCCTGGAGAAAAAATTTCTATCCGGAAGGGCTAGTGCAAAAAAAGGAACTTTATTTTGCGTCCCGCTCTGTTAACAGCATTGAGATCAATGGCTCTTTCTATGCATTGCAAACGCCTGAGCGTTATGCCAATTGGTATGCGGACACGCCTGCTAATTTTGTCTTTAGTGTAAAGGCCCCGCGCTATATAACGCATATACGTCGCTTAAATGATGTAGAAGAACCTATCGCCAACTTTTTTGCTTCCGGAATTTTCGAACTTAAAGAAAAACTGGGCGCGATACTGTGGCAATTTCCTCCCAGCTTTAAATTTAATGAAGAACAATTCCTGCAATTCCTGCAGCTGCTTCCCAAAACAACTGCAGAGGCTGCCAAGAACACCTTAAAATTCCATCCGGATTTTAAATTGCCCGCGCAGGCTGCCAAAAACCAACGCATTCGCCATGCGGTGGAAATTCGCAACCAAAGCTTTGTTGATCCCGCATTTATTAAGTTATTGCGCCGCCATAATGTTGCATTGGTAGTTGCTGACAGCGCAAAACGTTTTCCTTATGCAGAAGATATCACCAGTGATTTTGTGTACATGCGCTTGCATGGCGATACTGAATTATATAAAAGCGGTTATTCAAAAGCGGCGATAGAACATTGGTACAAACGCATCAAAGCCTGGTGCAGAGGTTCTTATCCAAAAGATGCAAAATTAATCGGGAAGCGCGTGCGGTTGCACGAAACCCTGGATATATTTTGTTATTTCGATAACACCGATAAACTCTGGGCGCCGCAAGATGCGCGTCACCTCTCCGCCTTATTGGGTATTGACCAGGATTTACAAAAGCCTGCCGACTTGCTGCAAGATATTGCATCCTGAACTTAACAGCGGCCAAATTCGCTATACTGCAAGCCGATTTTGTTTACCGAGCTTGCCATGTCTTACACCATCCTCGCCGCTGCTGTTGAATCCAGCACTGAAGAAAAAAACAGCGATTTTTTAACTTTTTTGCATCCAGTCACTTCGCGTGATGAAGCCATGGAAAAGATCGCGTTTTATCGACAGCAATATCCCGATGCCAACCATGTATGTTGGGCTTATGTGATTGGCAACACGCGCCAGCCACAAACCCAGGCCTTTAGCGATGACGGCGAACCTTCAGGGACAGCGGGAAAACCAATGTTGCATGTACTTACCGAGCGCGAGGCCGGCAACTCCCTGGCGGTGGTAGTGCGTTATTTTGGCGGTGTGAAATTAGGTGCTGGTGGATTAGTGCGCGCGTATTCAGGCGCTGTCTCTAACGCGGTGAATTGCGCAAGCCTGATTCAAATCATCCCTAAAGTAGAATTAAGCGTGCAGGTGGATTTTGCGCGCGAAACCCGCATCCGCCATATTGTTAATCAATTCCAGGGGCACATCCTGGCGGTGGATTACACCACGCGGGTGCAACTCAGCGTCAGTTTAGACGCGACCCAGGCCGAATCATTTGCGCAACACATTATTAACGAAACGGCGGGCAGCGCGACAATTACCCGGGGCACCGAACTTTCATCGCCATAATGACTCTTCTGTTTACTGTCGCGCTATTTTCACAGGGTAGCTTCACGATTTATCTTCTATTATTAATATCTAGTATTAATTTCCAGTCGGGCGTCAGCGCTGCTGTTCATCTGCGCCCTGTATCAAAAAGTCTGTATTAAAAAGTCTGCATTAAAAGTCAGTGTTAAAAGATCTGGATAAAAAGGAAGTCATTTGTTTATGACCAAAGAACTCGAGCTTAGAAAAAGTAAACGCTTGGCGCTGTATTTTCTTGCGGGCGCGGCGTTGGTTTTTATCTCGACCTTATTTTTGCCGGAAGATCAATGGTGGGTAGGATTAATACGCGCCATTTCCGAAGCCGCCATGGTAGGCGCACTGGCCGATTGGTTTGCGGTAGTCGCGCTGTTTAAACGCGTGCCTATTCCGGTGGTATCTGCCCACACTGAAATCATTCCCAAAAATAAAGATAAAATTGCCGATAACCTGGCGATTTTTGTGCGCGAAAAATTTCTCGATGTGGATTCTATTGTTGCGCTCATTCGAAAACATAATCCCGCACAACAAACTGCCGATTGGTTGAGCAAAGCGGACAATACCAATCGCCTAGGCACCCACATTGTAAAAATCATCGGGGGCATGCTCGATTTTATTGAAGACTCCGCTGTGCAAAAATTTATGCTGCGTGCCATCCACACCATGCTCGATAAAATGGATTTATCCCAATCGGCGGGCATACTGCTGGAATCACTTACCAAAAATCAACGCCATCAAGCATTGCTCAATGAAGGTATTAATCAATTTGCATTGGTACTGCAAGATGAAGACACCCAAGCATTTATTGCCGAGGGAATTATCGACTGGCTCAAAGTGGAGCATCCCGTGGTCGAAAAACTATTGCCGTCCGGTTGGGTAGGAAGAAACGGAGCCGATATTGCGGTAAAGGCTGCAAGCCGCTTGCTAAATCAAATCAATGAAGATCCTGAACATCCCGTCCGAATTAATTTTGACCGGTTTACCCATGAGTTTATCGAACGATTGAAAACTGATCCTGCATTTTTTGAAAAAGCAGAAGAGATAAAACGCTATCTGAAAAGTGATGAAACATTTAATACTTATATGGGTAGTTTATGGCGCGACCTGAAAAATTGGTTAAAGCGCGATTGTGCTGACACAGCCTCGGTATTGCATAAAAAAATTGTCGCCGCCGGTGAATGGTTGGGCAAAACCCTGTCTGAAGATGCAGACTTGCGCCAATCGCTCAACCAACATATGGAAGATGCAGCCCAAAAAATGGCTCCGGATTTCGCCCAATTCCTCACCACCCATATCCGCGATACGGTGAAGGGATGGGACAGCAAGGAAATGTCCCGCCAGATCGAGCTGAATATCGGCAAGGACCTGCAATATATCCGCATCAACGGCACCATTGTGGGCGGCTGTATTGGCTGCCTGCTCTACCTGATCTCCCATGCCTATGAATTGCCCAAGCTCTTGTCCGCACTGTAATTCGCCAATCGCAAAATAAATTTTTGTTGAACTGTCGAATTGCAATCTGGAGTTTCGACTATTGGATAGTTTTATCAATATTGATAATTCCCCCAACATCTACCTAATGAAACTGCCAGTTATTTAATAAGCTACTTGATAAGGAGAAATACGATGAAAGTAATGGTCATGGTAAAGGCATCCCCCGGTTCTGAAGCGGGCAAAATGCCAACAGAAGCGCTGCTCACCGATATGGGTAAATTTAATGAGGACTTGGTGAAGGCCGGTATTATGGAATCCGGCGATGGATTAAAACCCAGCAGCCAAGGCGTGCGCGTAAGGTTCAGTGGCGATAAACGTGTAGTCACTACCGGCCCCTTCACTGAAACCAATGAATTGATTGCCGGCTACTGGATTTGGAATGTCAACTCTATGGAAGAGGCTATCGAGTGGGTAAAAAAATGCCCCAACCCGATGGACGATGAAGATTCGGACATTGAAATCCGTACTTTTTACACCATCGAAGATTTTGCTGAAGCGGATGTGGATGGCAAAGCTGCTGCCCATGAAAATGCGCTGCGCCAGACGATTGCCATGCAAAAAGTGGATGTGCGCACTTATTTATTTTTCTCGGGCCGCTGCGATGAAGCATTGGCGTTTTATAAAAAGCACCTCAGCGCTGAGGTTAAATTTTTAATTCGCTTCAATGAAAGCCCGGACCCTATGCCCGAAGGCATGTTGCAATCCGGTTTTGAAAATAAAGTGATGCACGCGGAATTCAGTTTGGGCAATACCACCTTAATGGCATCCGACGGTTGTAACGAGGTAGAAAAACTCAGCGGCTTCCGTATTACATTGACCCTGCCGGATGAAGCTGAAGCGCACCGCATATTTGATGCGCTTGCCAGCAATGGCGGCAAGGTGGATATGCCGCTGATGAAAACCTTTTGGTCACCTCTGTACGGCCAGGTCACTGATCAATTTGGAGTTGGTTGGATGGTAATGTTGCCGGGCTCTGATGAAGCGCCGCAGCAGTAAGCTGCCACTCACATAAACTTCCGCAGCAACATCGGACGCGTTAACTCGCAAAAGATTGGCGAGTTAACGCGTTATTTTCCGGCGATCCTTTTATTTTTTTGGACAGACAAATGCGTGAGCCGCCACCATGTCAGTAAAGCAGCTGCCGTGGGAATACCAAAAACCAGCACAAAGATCGGCAACTCCTGCATAAAGGTATAACCGGCGTGGTTAATACCGATCCACATATTGATAGCGCAGGCGATAAACCAGAGCGGCACAAAGACCAACATGGCTTTAACCGTAGGGTTCACGCCTTCACCGACAAACGCGCGTGCAACTAACTGGCAAAAAAACAATAGAACAAAACCAGCAACCAAAACCATAAGTGTATGCATAGTAGGATTCCTATTTTTATAGGGTCTTTTGAAATAGTTACTTTATAAATAGTTACTTTATAAATAGCTACTTTTGAAAAAAGGTTCAGTTGTGTTGCAAATTCAACCCGAGTGTTACCAATTCCACCATGGAAATTACTTCACTTCCCAATCGATCGACCGATTCCTGTTGCCACTCACCTGCGTGCAATTCCTGCTCCAGATTAAAACAAATAATTTCTAACGGATTCATTCCCAGGCTGCCCGCAAGGGACTTAAGCGAATGCACCTGATTGAGCGCCTCGGCAGGATTGGATTGCAGCAATATCGCCAGCTGCGCCGGAAATTCGACGCGTTCACGCGCAAAACGTTCAAGCAGGCGACGATAGAGCGCTTCATTGTTCATTAAATTATGCAGCGCGCGTTCGGTATCAATTCCGCCATTGTGGAGAAACTCAACACTGTTGGCCTTGGGCACTACATCATTGGGCAGCCGGCAGCTATGCCCCCAACGCTCCAACACCCGATGCAACTGTGCAGGTTCTATGGGTTTGGATAAATAATCATCCAATCCGGCTGCGAGGTAGGCTTCCCGGTCACCCGGCAATGCATTGGCGGTCACTGCAATAATCGGTAACTGTTTGCCAATGGCTAATTCGCGGATGCGTGCAGTGGCTTCGACGCCATCCATGCCCGGGAGCTGGATATCCATCAATATCAGATCAAAAGTTTGTGGGGCTGTTTGTTGCTGAACCGTTTGTTGCTGGATCACAGCAATAGCTTCCGGCCCCGAGCCAACGCAAGATACTGTTGCGCCCATGGATTCGAGCAGCGACTCAATAATTTCCTGATTGAGCAAATTGTCTTCCACCACCAACACATTGCAATTCACCGGTGCCAAGGTTTTAGGGCTGTTATCGGTTTGCAATATATTGGGGGAGGATGTTTGCAAATGTTTTTCCAATTGCACACGCAGGCGGAAACAACTGCCCTGCCCCTCGGAACTTTTTACATCGATACGCGCCTGCATTAAATCGGCGAGATTTTTACAAATGGATAACCCCAAACCCGTACCTTCAAAGCGGCGGGCGCTGGAGGAATCCACTTGTTGGAACGGCTGGAATAAACGCTGCACTTTTTCGGCATCAATGCCGATGCCGGTGTCTTCCACTTCAAATAATAATTCGACACGCTCTTGCCAATCGCGCACTTTGGTTACGCGAATACTGATGCTGCCCTGGTCGGTAAATTTCACCGCGTTTGCGCAAAAGTTGATAAGAATTTGCCCCAGCCTGAGCGAGTCACCCATCAACACCTGGGGAATTTGCGCATCTATATCCACATTCACTTGCAGGCCTTTTGCCGCCGCTTTGTCCCACACCAGATCAACGGTTTTATCGATGAGTTGATGAATTGACAGCTCGCTGTTATCGAGCGTGAGCTTGCCCGCCTCCATGCGCGAAAAATTCAAAATATCATTAATGATTTGCAACAGGTGCTCGCCCGAGTCGCGCATTTTTTCCAAATAGGTACGCTGCCTGGGGTCAGGTTTGCTCGCGAGTGCGATATGCGCAAGGCCAATAATCGCATTGAGCGGAGTGCGGATTTCGTGGCTCATATTCGCCAAAAATTCCGCCTTGCTGTGCGATGCCGCGAGCGCTTCATCTTTCGCCGACATGAGTTCGTGTGTGCGCTCCTGGATAATTTGTTCGAGATTTTGCTGCACATCATCCATGCGCTGTTTGGCTACTATGCGCTCGGTGACATCGACCCAGATACAGGTAACCGCCTGCGGGTCCTGCCCCTGGGTATGGATAATCGGAAAGCGCAAAATACGATAATAACGTGCGCTGCCATCCGGGTGCTGCAGCTCTGCAACCACATCTTTCCAATAGGAATCTGCGCCCACTTTTTCTTCCGCGAGAAAAAGTGGTTTAAGCCATTCAGGCGTTGGCAGCGAGTGCATATCGCGCTCCAGCACTTCACTGCGGCTGAGGTTGAGCAGATTGCAAAACGCCGGGTTAACCATCAACAAACGATTGTCGACCGAGGTCATATGGGTCGCGGCAGGCAGGTTGTCGAACAGTGAACGAAAGCGCCCCTCGCGCACGGCGAGGCGACGGCGATTGATAATCGCCGTCGCGGTCAAGGCGACAATGAGCAGGTTCGCACTCAAGCTCAGGCCTATCACAATATTGCGCGAGGCAAAATAAGGAGCCATCGCCTCTTCCATGTCCTGCTCGATAATAACGCCCAGTTCCATATCGTTAATCCAGCGTCCGGCACCCGCCACGGGTATGCCGCGGTAATCGCGATACCCCATATCGATAACACTGCTTTGGTGCGTGATGAGCTTGGTGGCCATCTCGGTTAATTCGCCAGCGCCGGCCTCGGTCGCTGGCACACGCACCTGGCTGCCGAGTGACGAATTAAAACGTGCCGGAGTAATGAAACGCGCCTGATTATCTATGGCGTAAATCTCCCCCGACTTACCGGTGCGCCCCTTGAGGAAAATCGGAAAAAAACTCGCCTGGGTATTAAACCGCAAACAAAAATAACCGGACGCTGTCACCTCCGATTCAAATAGCACACACATGTTTTGCATCAACGAACCCGCTGGCTGCACACCGCGCGGACTTTCCAAATCGCGCACCGCGAGGGTCGGCCGGGAGATGGCCGGTTGGTTCGCCAGCGCTTTATCCAACACCTCTTTGCTTTCCGGCAACAATACCGGTTGTTTGATGTAGGACGGAGTGTTCGTCGCCACAATGATGCGCGCGTGATTAACCACAAAAAAACCATCAAACCCCATCACCACCAAAATGGGATACAACCAATCGCGTAAGGCCTGATGTGTTTTGGGATTATCGCCCTGTTCCAGCAACACTTGTTTCAACAGGACTTTGCCCTGCTCCGAGCGCGCGAGCACTTGCAGAGCCGCGAGGTTTTGCTGCTCCCAGGTATTGATCAATTCGGAAAACGAATTCAGCGAGGTTTGCAGGTGCTCGTGGACAACCCGCTCCTGGCTGGTATGGATATGGCGCAATGAAAACAGGGTGAAGAAAAGGAGCAGCACTATCGCTAGCGCTGCTAATAACAGGGTGGGATTAACCAGCGAGAAAATGGGAAAGCGGTTGTTTACCTTGATGTTGTTTTTTGACATAGGGTTTGTTTTCGTTGCGAATCCTGTTCGACCCAGCTCATCAATTCGCTTCCTGGCATGGGTCGCGCCAACAGGAAGCCCTGCGCCTGTTTACAACCCAGGCTTTTGAGCAAGTGTAGCTCGGCTTCTGTCTCTACACCTTCCGCAACCGTATTAATTCCCAACCGCTGCCCCATTTCGATCGCCGATTTCAAAATATTGCGGATGTATTGCCGCTCGGGTGCATCCTGGATAAATGAATGGTCAATTTTCAATTCTGAAAACGGGAAGCGCGACAACTGTTGCAAGGATGAAAAACCAGTGCCGTAATCATCGATCGAAATACCAAAACCTTTTAAACGCAAACGGCTGATGGTCGCCAGCGCTGAAGGCAAATCGACCACCAGCGCGCTCTCGGTAATTTCAAACGTAATATAGTGCGCGGGAATTCCCTGGCGAATAACGCGCTGGATAATTTCGTTCGCAAGATTAAATTCCGCGAGCGATTTTGCGGAGAGATTGAGAGCCACAGGAATATAGTGCCCCTGGTCCCACCAGTGATTCATGTCTTGCAATATTTGCTCAAGCACGGAGAGCGTCAAATCGCCGATCAGGCCATGCTCTTCTGCCAACGGAATAAATACCCCCGGCGGAACCCAATCGCCCTGTTGGTTTTTCCAACGCGCGAGTGCTTCCACGCCGGCCAGCCGCATGGTTTCAAGATCGATCTTGGGCTGGTAGTACACCTGGATAGTCGCGTGGTCCAGTGCCGATTTTAATTGGTTGATATCTGTTTCCACCGGCGCATTCACTCGCTCAATATGGCAGACACCGGCGTTATAGCTATTAAGCGCTTCCGCTAATGCAGCGGGAGCCACGGGCTTGCGAAATGCGCCGAGTAAACTCACCCCCAGTGCATCGGCCATAGTGGCCACCGCGCTAATCAAAACTTCATCGGAACTGCTGGCGAGCACAACGGCAGGTTTTTTTTGCAGCTTCGACAGTTGTTGCAAAACTTCGATGCCGTCCATCACCGGCATTTCCAAATCCAGCAACATCACTGCAGGCATTGGTGAAAGTTGTGTGAGCTGCTCCAGCGCCGATTTGCCGTTCGCCGCTTCATAAATCCGGTTGATACCAAAGGTACGCAAACACAGGTGCGCGCTGTACCTGTGCATGCTGCTATCGTCAACCACCATCACGCCTTGCTGCTGGATATTCTCATGCAAGCTGAGCGGTGCCATCTGGTTGATAGAGGTATTAAGTAAAATCATATGTCGTTCACTGATTTCGGGATGCGGAGAATAATAATAAAAATAACTGAACCGCAATCACTTGTGCGCGACCCATGGGCACGGTTTAACTCGCAACACGCTTAAATTCAGGCAGGTGTGTGACGGGTTTGCGATAAATCGATGGGCTTATCGCTTTCACACCGAGGTTCAACCCCTGCAAACTTTCGCAATGTCCCAGAATTAACCAACCGCCCGGGCGCAGTGACTGGAGCATATTCTCGATCACTTTTTGTTTTGTTACGTTATCAAAATAAATCAACACATTGCGCAAAAAAATCACATCAAATTGTTCATTGGTTTTACGCGGATGCAAAAGGTTGTGCTGCTCAAAAGTAATGCGCGAACGCAGCGACGGCACAACTGCTAACATACCTTCGAATTCACCAATACCGCGGCGACAATAATGCTTTAAATAATCCTGCGGGATGTGACTGATGCGCTCGGCGCGATACAGCCCTTTGCGTGCGTGTTCCAATACTTTGCCGGAAATATCCGTGGCTAAAATATCCCAATCGCATTTGCCCAGGGTATCGGCCAATACCATCGCGATGCTGTGTGGCTCTTCGCCAGTCGATGCAGCCGCACACCAGACGCGCATCTTACGGTGGCCCTGCTGCGGAATTATTTCATCGCGCAAAAAATTAAAATGTGCCGGCTCACGGAAAAAATAGGTTTCATTCGTGGTCAACAAATCCAGCATGGTGTTGCGCTCTTGCGCACCGGCCGCACTGGACACGAAACTAAAATAGGTTTCGTAATCTTTGTGTCCTAACAATTCCAAACGACGCCATAAGCGCCCGGTTACCATCGCCGTTTTATCGGCCCCAATAATAATGCCCGCGGTGGTATACACGTAATCGCGGATTTTATGGAACACAACCGGGTTAATTTTGGTATGTACGTTCATAGTCCTGGTGTTTAACTGAGTCATTACCTGATTCGTCATGTTGGGCACAAGCAGTGCCTGTATGGTGGAAGATCCTTACTTCT
>DATIGS010000040.1:0-23828 GCA_035481425.1 Cellvibrio sp.
CTGCCGGATATCCGTGGGCGTGAACAAATATTAAAGGTTCATATGCGCAAAGTGCCATTGGAAGATCGTGTTAGCGCATCTGTTATTGCTCGCGGTACGCCTGGTTTTTCGGGTGCTGAATTGGCCAACCTGGTTAATGAAGCGGCACTTATGGCCGCGCGTGGCAATAAACGTTTGGTCACGATGGAAGACTTTGAAAAAGCTCGCGATAAAATCATGATGGGCGCTGAACGCAAATCTATGGTGATGAGCGAGAAAGAAAAAGAAAATACGGCGTACCATGAGGCTGGTCATGCCATTATCGGTTGCGTGGTGCCAGAGCATGATCCTGTACATAAGGTTTCAATTATTCCTCGCGGTAGAGCTTTGGGAGTAACGCATTATTTGCCTGAGGAAGATAAGTACAGCTATAGCAAGCGTGCGTTAGAGTCATCCTTGTGTAGCCTTTTCGGCGGTCGTATCGCAGAAGAGATGACATTAGGGTTTGATGGTGTGACGACAGGCGCGTCGAATGACATTGAACGTGCCACACATTTGGCGCGGAATATGGTAACCAAATGGGGATTGTCTGCCAAAATGGGCCCTTTGCACTATGGTGAGGATGAAGGGGCGTATCCTGGCATGGCTACTCAACAGTATTCAGATGAAACGTCAAAAAACATCGACGAAGAAGTGCGTCGCATTATTAATGATTGCTATGCACGTGCAACCAAAATTCTCGAAGAAAATCGCGATATTCTTGAAGCAATGAAGGATGCGCTAATGGAATATGAGACCATCGATTCGGAACAGGTTGCTGATCTGATGGCTCGTCGCAAAGTTCGTCCACCACGTGAATGGAACGATGACGATTTCAACAGCCACTTGCGAGATAAAGATGCTTCTGGCGAAAGCCCTGCTGGTCCTATAGGTGGTCCAGCTAATACGCATTGATTTATTGATGTAAGTGCTAAAAATAACCCCGGGCTTGCTCGGGGTTATTTTTTTCGTTTCCCGGTTTTTTTAGCAATTTAGGTATTTACGTGCAAACTCCCTCCCCAAAAAACAAGCTCGTATGCGGTCAGCATTTGTTGGATATCTCGCGCCCTGTTGTGATGGGAATCCTCAATGCGACGCCTGATTCATTTTCAGATGGTGGTAGTTATTACTCAGGTAAATCATTGTCGCTAGATTTAGTGGTTCGCCGCGCCGAACAAATGTTGGGCGAAGGGGCGCAGATTGTTGATGTTGGAGGTGAGTCAACAAGACCTGGAGCCGCGGTAGTATCCGAGCAAGAGGAATTGGACCGGGTTATTCCTATTGTGGAGGTTTTGGTTAATAAATTAGGCGCGCTCGTCTCTGTCGATACTAGCACCGCCTCTGTAATTACCGAGTCAGCAAAAAAAGGAGCGGGACTTATTAACGATGTGCGTGCTTTGCAGCGAGAGGGTGCGTTGGCGGCTGCTGCTGGGGTTGATTTACCTGTCTGCCTAATGCACATGCAGGGACAGCCAACTAGTATGCAGCAAAATCCGCGTTACGATGATGTGGTTACAGAGGTGAGTGAATTTTTATTGTCTCGGGTTGCAGCATGTTATGAGTGCGGAATTCCCGCTGAGCGAGTTATCCTTGATCCTGGATTTGGCTTTGGTAAAACACTCCCGCATAATCTCGCGCTTTTGCGGCGGCTCTCAGAATTGAGTGCTTTGGGATATCCTTTACTGGTAGGTATGTCACGCAAATCCATGGTGGGGCAGTTATTGGATCGTCCAGTAAATGAACGTTTGCCGGGCAGTTTAGCCTTGGCGCTATTGGCAGCTGAGCGCGGTGCTGCCATTTTTCGTGTGCATGATGTCGCGGCCACGGTTGATGTATTGAAAGTTTTCTCCGCTGTGGCCGAGTAGTCGCAGCGTAATTGTTGGTAGTGGAGTTAGGAATTATGTCCCGCAAGTATTTTGGCACTGATGGTATTCGTGGTTTGGTTGGGGAATCCCCAATTACTCCGGATTTTATGCTCAAGTTAGGTTGGGCGGCAGGTTGCGTACTCAAAGATCGTTTTGATGGTCAAAACATGATTTTGATTGGCAAAGACACGCGCATTTCTGGCTATATGTTTGAGTCTGCATTGCAAGCGGGATTGATTAATGCCGGTGTTGATGTTGGCTTGCTTGGGCCAATGCCTACGCCAGGTGTAGCTTATTTATCGCGTACATTTAAAGCACAAGCGGGAATTGTTATTAGTGCATCGCATAACAGCTATGTTGATAATGGTATTAAATTTTTTGGTGGCAATGGCAGTAAGCTTCCCGATGAGCTGGAAAACTTAATTGAAGCGCAGCTCGAAAAGCCAATGTTCACCAGTGAAAAACTCGGTAAGGCGCGTCGTATTGCCGATGCATCAGGCCGTTATATCGAATTTTGTAAGGGAACTATGCCTTGGGGATTCAACCTCAAAGGGATGCATATTGTCCTTGATTGCGCTAATGGTGCTACTTACAACATTGCTCCTGACGTATTTACCGAATTAGGCGCACACGTCACCTCCTTGTTTGTTGAGCCCAATGGCACGAATATTAACCGCAGTTGTGGTTCCACCAAGCCTGAAGCCCTGCAGGAAAAAGTGGTTGAGTTGGGGGCCGATATAGGTATCGCATTTGACGGCGATGGTGATCGCGTGGTGTTTGTTGATCATAAAGGTGAGCTTGTTGATGGCGACGAGTTGCTTTTTATCATTGCCTCATATCAGCAGGAGTACGCTGGCGGTTGTGATGGTGTTGTCGGCACTTTGATGAGCAATTTTGGTTTCGAATTGGGATTGAAAAAACTCAGTATTCCTTTTGCCCGCGCCAAAGTGGGTGACCGTTATGTCATAGAAATGATGCGTAACAACGGCTGGCGTTTGGGAGGGGAAAATTCTGGTCACATAGTATGCAGCAACGTAACTACTACAGGTGACGGTATTATCTCCGCACTACAAGTGTTGTTGGCAATCACTACCATGGGTGATTCATTGCATCGCTTGAAAAAGGCGATGAGCAAGTTGCCGCAAGTAATGATCAATGTGCACATGGCCAAACGCGTTGATCTTGGCAGTAACGATGTGGTGCAAAAAGCAGTAAGACTGACAGAGGAAAAGCTAGCCGGCACTGGCAGGGTACTTTTGCGTCCTTCTGGTACTGAGCCGGTAGTAAGGGTGATGGTTGAAGGGGAAGATAAAAAGCAAGTTAAAGAATTGGCACAGGAGCTGGCGATAACCGTTGAAGCTGCGCTTGAATGATTTCATTACATAATAGGTGCGACAAATAGCTCGAGCTTAAAAATCAGTCAAGGCGCGGTTTTTATATTCAGTTGTTTGGTGGCTGGTTGCAATTTATTAATTGCGATGCAAAAAAAACAGATAAAAATCAGTATGTAAGCGAAGATTTGGTTGTATGTTCAAATCTTCTTAGCTACCATTGGCGCCCGCTTTGGGGGAGGTATTGCTGTTGAACAAAGCAAGTAACGCCAAGCGTCGCCAACTAGTGGTTGGCAATTGGAAAATGAACGGAAGCCTGGATGAAAATGCAGGTTTGTTAGCAAAAATTGCAGCAGGTTGGCAGGGGGCTCATAATGCTGATGTTGTTATTTGCCCTCCATTTCCTTATTTGATGCACACCCACAATGCGTTGCTTGGTTCAACGGTTGTGCTGGGAGCACAAACGGTAAATGAGCACGCTAAAGGTGCTTATACGGGTGAAGTTTCCGCATCGATGCTTGCAGATTTGGATTGCAAATTTGTAATAATTGGTCACAATGAGCGCCGCAGAATGCAAGGTGAAACTGATGAGCAGGTTGCTCGTCAATTTACCGCGGTGCAACAGGCTGGATTAATACCAATCCTGTGTGTAGGTGAATCCTTGCAGGATCGTGAGCAAGGGCTACAGCTAGACACCATTGGTAGACAGCTAAATGCTGTCTTTGCGTATGCTGGCAAAGATGTGTTTAGAAATGCGGTGTTAGCCTATGAGCCAGTATGGGCAGTAGGAACCGGTAAAACGGCCACTCCCGAGCAGGCTGAAGAAGTACATCGTTTTATGCGTGCACAGCTAGGCGAATTGGCTAGCGAAGTAAGAATTTTGTATGGTGGTAGCGTCAAAGCTCACAATGCACAGCAGTTATTTGCATTACCTGACATAGACGGTGCCTTGCTCGGCGGTGCATCCTTGGACCCCGACGAATTTTTAGCAATCTGTAAAGCTGCTGATTAATTTCATAAGCTAAACACCAAGCGCTCAAGAGAGCTTAGTAATGGAAAAATTAGTACTGATTATTCATTCGCTTGCAGCACTGGCCATTATTGGTTTGATTTTGTTGCAACAAGGTAAAGGCGCTGCCGCAGGTGCGTCATTTGGTGGCGGTGCATCGCAAACAGTATTTGGTAGTGAGGGTAGTGGAAATTTTTTTACTCGTGCTACTTGGATTATCGCGACTGTATTCTTTTGTACTAGTTTTGGCTTGGCGATAATTGCAAAAAATCATTCAAAAGTAGCAACACAGGGCTTGGTTGTTCCAGCTGCACAGCAGCAAGAGGTTCCTGCTGCATCCGACGTGCCTACTAGCGAAGTACCAGCTGCTACATCTGATATCCCGGCTGCGCAAAGTGAAACAATTACGCAGCCAGAAGAGAAAAAAGAGTAATTAAAGGTTAATGCCCCGGTGGTGAAATTGGTAGACACGCTATGTTGAGGTCGTAGTGGCGAATGCTGTGCCGGTTCGAGTCCGGCCCAGGGCACCAAATTAAAAGCGCTCACTAGAGCGCTTTTTTTTCGTCTGGAACTTATAGACTGGAATAATTGAATTTCCTGCAGGTAAGCAATGGTGGGTGAATTTTCAAATCAGTATCTGAGGTTGCGTGCGCAACGTCTTGCATTGTCTACGCGTGAATTTCTGGCGCGAGGTAAATCTGTGGTGCGTTGCGAGCACTGCCAGTTGGCTGGTTTCGCTTGTATCTGCCCATGGCGACCGGAGCTAGTGTCGCGGGTAGAATTTATACTTTTGATGCACTCAGATGAGGTGTTCAAGCCAACCAATACCGGGCGTTTGATCGCAGATGTGTTGCCGTTACAGACTCATGCGTTTTGCTGGAGCCGCACTGAGCCGGCGCAGGAATTGCTGGACTTATTGAACGATTCCCGGCGGCGCTGTTTGATTGTTTTTCCAGTAGATGCCAACAGTGCAAGCGCCAAGCCTAGAACGTTGATTGCAGATTTGCCGGTGGATGACAAAGTTAATACGTTTATTTTGCTAGATGGCACTTGGAAGCAAAGCGGTCGTATGTTTCATTTGAGCCGTTGGTTGGACGAGATTCCGTGTGTGGTTCTACCTGAGATGCTTATGCGTGGTTACGCCGTGCGCAAGTCCCATCAGGAGGATTATTTATCAACTGCTGAAGCTGCTGCGTTGTGTTTGGAGGTGGCGGGCGAATCGCGCACTGCATTTGTGCTCCAGGATTATTTTCAATTGTTTAATCAACATTATTTGGCAACACGGGGTGTTTATACGCCCGTAATAGGTGAGCTGCATAAGCGTATGGCTGGTTATAAGGAATAACCAGCACTTAGGATGGGCTGTTTCCCTTGATATAAGCCAATTGCCGCTGCCGCCCATAGCTGATTTCCTACACGATTCAGTGAACTTTGCGACTATCGCCCGCAATGCTTTTCCTTGAAAATGGCTTCTAACAAGGAGGTATTCAGGGAAGGTGAGTTGACCAAGCAGGGTCAAGGGAAGCGCCTAATTTATATCGCTACTTCATTCGATCATGCATTATCGGGGACGGCGATGACAAGGTTCGGGGCAGGATGTGCCGAACTTTGCGGTTAAGCAAAAACGGGATCAGTTGATATCTGATCCCGTTTTTGTTTTTAGGTGGCAACTTATTGTGATGGCGGTTCGTCATCTGTGTCTCCTGTGTTTGATTCAGCTCCACTGGCTTTCTGTTTCATAAAGCCGCGCACCCTGCCGACCAAATAACTTTGACGATCTTTTTCCAATTGTTTGGGGTGGCTATCGATGAGCAGTTGCTGGTAGTCATTTATCTTTTTGCGCATGGCTACAGCTCTGTGTAACTCGCGTGACTCAACTTGCTCGGCAGTATCTGGTGCAAAAAATATATCGAGAACCGGTAATTGCGTTGTGCTAAAGATCGCCTCCAAATTTGATTTGATGATGGGTTCTTGCGGTTGCAAGTTTGCGATTACCAATGCTTGTAGTGGGCCGTCGATTGTTGTTGTACCGGGTTTATTGCCGTTAACTTGAGGGGTTAATGTTTGAAGTACCTGATAAGCAGAGCTGTTGTCTGTGAGTACCACTACATTGAGCTGATTGTTCTCCTTAAGAAAATTAAATGCTGCATCGACATAAGTAGTTATTAGTAATTCGCGTGCAATGCTGGAGGAGCTTGCGCTGGATGAGCTTGATGGTGTGCTGGACAGTGCTGAAACAGGCTCTTCCGGAGGCGCGGATTCTTCAGGCGCATCGCCAGCTATGGGGGTAGCACTGGTTGTCGCCGCACTAGCGGATGACGAACTTGGTCGTGCGGGGATGGCGAGAGGGGCTTTTTGCGGCAAGCTAATTGCTAAAGTTTCCCAGCCATAGCGAGGTAAAGTCGCGCGTAGATTTTCCAGCATGGGGGGCCAAAGTTGGGGATCTTCTGCGGCATGGAACAGAATTAACGCGCCGAATGTCTTTTTTGCTTCTGTAGGTCGATAAAGACCCAAAATTTTTCCATGCTCGGTTTCCAGCCACTGGGCTTCATCTTTTATTTCTTTGGCAAGCAGGCTTTTATCGCGCATGTCGCGTGATGGATAGAGCGGCGCTTCTGAGGACTTACTGCTAGAACTGGCATCACTACTTGCTGCAGACGATTCGGTATTCACCTCCGGCTCTTGTGCGGATACTGTCAGGCAGAGCATACAAAGTGCGAGCGTTCTGCAAAACAATCTTGCGGTAGGGCTGGCAAATTTTATTGGCCATAAGACGATAGGTGACGGCATAGTTCAGCCTTGAAGTGGGTTTTGGAGTCAAACCTTATCACGTAGAATGCGGTCTGCCATTTATCAATATCGGGACATTTATGCAGAACTTTAAGCGAGATTACAAAATAGCACCTTCCATCCTCTCCGCCGATTTTGCGCGCCTGGGTGAGGAGGTAGATGCGGTGCTCGCTGCCGGTGCCGATATTATCCATTTCGATGTAATGGATAATCACTATGTGCCCAATCTGACCGTTGGTCCTATGGTGTGTAAAGCGTTGCGTAAATATGGGGTAACCGCACCGATCGATGTGCATCTGATGGTCGAACCGGTCGACGATTTGATTGTGCAATTTGCCGATGCTGGCGCGACTTATATTACCTTCCATCCGGAAGCCTCGCGCCATGTGGACCGCTCGCTGCAGCTGATTAAGGATAAGGGTTGTAAGGCGGGGCTAGTGCTTACCCCTGCCAGTTCGCTGGACCATATTAAATACGTTATGGGCAAGCTGGATATGTTGCTTCTCATGTCGGTTAACCCCGGCTTTGGTGGTCAGGCTTTTATTCCCTATGTGCTGGATAAACTCCGCGAGGCGCGTGCGCTGATTGATGCCAGTGGTCTACCCATCCGCCTCGAAGTCGACGGCGGGGTTGGTTTGGCGAATATTCGCGAGGTGGCTGCCGCTGGTGCAGATACTTTTGTTGCTGGGTCAGCCATTTTTAATGCGCCGGATTATGCGGCGGTAATCGCCCAAATGCGCGAGCAGTTAGCGCAGGTTTAATGTACGACTGATTTGCATATGTTGATCATGGCTTGAGGGTAGGCACAGGAACATTATTTCAGTACACTTGCCCTCAGCTTAAACAGGAATCCTCCTCGTGAAACACGCAACCTACAGTACAGAGTGCGCTACCCACCTTGCCGCCCGATGGCGTCGCTAGTTCATACTGCTTTGTCAAAATCGCTACCGGTTTTGCGCTGAGCCTGCCTTCCTTGTTTGCGCATATCATTATGTCCATTGTTGTTAATTGATGGTTTTCCTTTAATAGGTCTGCGCGAATACAATATTGATAAAGATAAAGCTTGCCCCTTGTCTGGTGAGCATAAAGGTAATGTCATGAATTCCGATCCGTTTATTGATCAGGTAACGTTTGCCCAATTGGCCGCCCAAGGCTACAACCGCATTCCCGTTATGCGCGAAGTGCTTGCCGATTTGGATACACCGCTATCCTCTTATCTCAAGCTAGCCGCCGGCCCCTATTCCTATTTATTTGAGTCTGTACAAGGCGGTGAAAAATGGGGGCGTTACTCCATGATTGGCTTGCCCGCGCGCACGGTGCTCAAAGCCTTTGGCAATGAAATCCGGATCGAACGCGATGGGGCTATTGTAGAGACCCATACCTGTGCCGATGCCCTGACTTTTGTAGAAGAGTTCAAGCAGCGTTATCGCGCACCTGAATTGCCCGGGTTGCCGCGCTTTACTGGTGGTCTGGTCGGCTATTTCGGTTATGACTGCGTGCGTTATGTTGAACCACATTTAAAAGCTAGCACCCCTAAGGATGTGATTGGTACACCGGATATTTTGCTCAGCGTATCTGACGAAGTTCTGGTGTTTGACAATCTGGCCGGTAAATTGATTTTTGTGATTCATGCCAATCCTGAAGTTGAAAATGCATTCGTTAAAGCGCATGCGCGATTGGATGAGTTGGAACAAAAACTGCGAGGTAAAATTCCGGCTACGCCAAATTTGTCATTGGGCAACAATGGTCATAATGAACCGCTCTTCATCTCCAATTGTGGTGAAGATAATTTCCATCAGTATGTCGATAAAATCAAAGAATACATATTGGCTGGCGACACCATGCAAGTGGTGGTCTCGCAACGTTTATCGATTGATTTCGCCCAAGAGCCGATCAATCTTTATCGCGCTTTACGCAATTTAAATCCGTCGCCCTACATGTATTTTATGGATCTGGGAGATCACCATGTAGTGGGTTCCAGTCCGGAAATTTTGGCACGACTGGAGGATGGTGAGGTGACGGTACGTCCGATTGCGGGAACGCGTCGTCGCGGCTACACACCGGAAGAAGATAAAGCGCTGGAAATCGAGTTGGTAAATGACCCGAAAGAAATTGCCGAGCATTTAATGCTGATTGATTTGGGGCGTAACGATGTTGGCCGTGTTGCCAAAATTGGCAGCGTAAAGTTGACCGACAAAATGGTCGTTGAACGCTACTCCCACGTGATGCACATTACTTCAAATGTAACCGGTAAATTAAAAGATGATTTACGGGCGATGGATGTGCTGCGTGCAGCATTGCCGGCGGGAACTTTAAGCGGCGCGCCGAAAATTCGCGCGATGGAAATTATCGACGAATTGGAAACAGAAAAACGCGGCATTTATGGCGGTGCTGTAGGTTATATCTCCTGGAACGGCAATATGGACACAGCAATTGCAATCCGAACCGCTGTGATTAAAAACGGCAAACTGTATGTACAAGCTGGTGCAGGTGTAGTGGCCGATTCGGTGCCAGCGCTGGAGTGGAAAGAAACCATGAACAAAGCACGTGCGATTTTTAAAGCCGTCGATATGGTGGGTTCTGCTGCTGTGAAAGGGGATGAAAAATGATCCTGATGATTGATAACTACGATTCGTTTACCTATAACCTGGTGCAATATTTTGGTGAGTTGGGTGCGGATATCAAAGTGGTGCGCAATGATGAAATCACCATTGATGAAATTGCTGCGCTTGCGCCAGAAAAAATTGTAATTTCACCTGGCCCTTGTACGCCGACGGAAGCGGGTGTTTCGGTTGATACCATCAAGACCTTTGCTGGAAAAATTCCATTGCTAGGCGTGTGCCTTGGGCATCAAAGTATTGGCCAGGCATTGGGTGGAAAAGTTATTCGCGCTCCTTTTGTGATGCATGGTAAAACCTCGCCTGTATATCACAATAACAAAGGTGTATTTGCCGGACTGAAAAATCCATTTCAAGCAACACGTTACCACTCGCTGGTGATTGAAAAGGAGTCAATCCCGGATTGTTTGGAGATTACCGCCTGGACACAAAATGAAGATGGCAGCATGGCGGAGATTATGGGCGTTAAGCATAAAACGCTTGCGCTTGAAGGTGTGCAATTTCATCCGGAATCGATTTTGACCGAACATGGCCACGATATGCTGCGCAATTTTTTAACAGCATATTAATGTCTTGAATACTGATTTTTAGCTTATACAGCAGCGCACCGCCAAATACCTACCTGACATGGTGCGCTGATTCATAAAGGTAATGGCGATGGATATCAAACAAGCATTAACAAAATTGGTTGCGCAAATAGATCTGAGCACAGACGAAATGATTTCTGTTATGCGCTCGGTAATGACTGGTGGTGCTACTCCAGCCCAAATCGGCGGTTTTCTCGTTGCCTTGCGTATGAAAAGTGAAACGCTCGATGAAATTACTGGCGCCGCCATGGTGATGCGCGAGCTGGCAACACCGGTAGATATAGATGTTAATTATCTCGTGGACACCTGCGGGACCGGAGGGGATGGCGCAAACCTGTTCAACATATCTACGGCAAGTGCTTTTGTCGTCGCTGCTGCAGGCGGTCGTGTTGCCAAACATGGCAATCGTTCAGTTTCAAGTTCAACCGGTAGTGCGGATGTGTTGGAAGCGGCGGGTATTAAATTAGATATCACCGCAGAACAAGTGGCACGTTGTGTACGCGAGATCGGTGTGGGTTTTATGTTTGCTCCAGCTCATCACAGTGCCATGCGTCACGCGATTGGTCCGCGCAAGGAGCTGGGGATGAGGACCATTTTTAATATGCTTGGCCCTATGACGAATCCGGCGAATGTAAAACGCCAGGTGATTGGCGTCTTCAATGGCGAGCTATGCAAGCCGATGGCGGAAGTGCTCGCCCGTCTTGGTAGTGAGCACGTGATGGTGGTTCACGCGAAAGACGGTCTCGACGAAATCAGCTTGGCGACCGAAACCAAGGTTGCTGAATTAAAAAATGGCGAAATTCGTGAGTACATTATCAAACCAGAAGATTTTGGTATGCAATCCAAAAGCTTGATTGGCTTGAGCGTGACAAATGCTGAAGACTCGCTGTTATTAATTCGCGATGCCCTGGGTAATCGCCGTGGTCAATATGCCGAAAAAGCAGCGGATATTATTGCGCTCAATGCGGGCGCAGCGATTTATGTCAGCGGTGTTGCCAGCACCTTGTCAGATGGAGTTGAGATGGCGCGGGATGCTATTGGCAGCAGTCTGGCTGGCGAAAAAATTCGCGAATTAGCGGCCTTCACACAATATTTGCAATAGTTTTTAAAACCGATTTTGGGAAATTCCATGTCAGATACACCAACAGTTCTGCGTAAGATTATCGCGCGCAAATGGGAAGAGATTGCCGAGCGCAAGGCCCAGGTTTCGCTGGAGCAATTGAAGGCACGCGCTGCTCAGCGGGAACCCGCTCGTGGTTTTGTAAAAGCGATTGAAAATAAAATCATGCAAGGTAAAGCCGGAGTGATTGCCGAAATTAAAAAGGCTTCGCCTAGCAAAGGTGTGATCCGGGAAAATTTCGTTCCAGCAGAATTGGCTCGTTCCTATGAGCAAGGTGGCGCTGCCTGCTTGTCAATCTTAACTGATGTAGATTTTTTTCAGGGAGCTGATGAGTATTTGCAGCAGGCGCGTGCATCGGTGAGCTTGCCTGTGATCCGCAAAGATTTTTTGGTTGATGAATACCAAATTTACGAAGCGCGTGCGATGGGGGCTGATTGTGTGCTCTTGATTGTGTCCGCGCTCTCACCCGAAAAATTAGAGGAACTCAACACACTGGCGCATTCAATAGGATTGGATGTCTTGGTGGAAGTCCACGATGAAGCAGAATTGGATATTGCGTTGAAGTTGCCTAATAAATTGATCGGCATCAACAATCGCAATCTGCATACATTTGATGTGACCTTGGAAACAACTTACAAATTGCTGGATAAAATTGGCAGTGATCGTATTGTCGTGACTGAGAGTGGAATTTTGGCGCCGGGCGATGTGCAGGCGATGCGTCGCAAAAATGTAAATGCATTTTTAGTGGGGGAGGCATTTATGCGAGCTGATGAACCCGGAGTCGCATTGGCGGAATTTTTCTCCCAGTAGTTTTTTAAGTTGTCCGCGGGCAGTAGAAAATATCTCTTCGCTAGAAAAACAAAGCCCGCACTAAGCGGGCTTTGTTTTTTTGCGCTAAGCAAAAGTATTTAGCGAGTACCGTAAACCACCATGGTTTTGCCTTTTACCATCACCAAACCTTGTTCCTCCAAGGTCTTGAGTACGCGGCCAACCATTTCGCGGGAGCAGCCTACAATACGACCAATTTCCTGACGGGTGATTTTGATCTGCATCCCATCCGGATGAGTCATTGCATCTGGCTCTTTGCAGAGCTCCAACAGAGTACGCGCAACGCGACCCGTCACGTCAAGGAAGGCCAAGTCGCCAACTTTGCGTGTGGTTGCACGCAGGCGACGAGCCATTTGGCTGCCGAGAGCAAATAGAAATTCAGGGTGGGTTTCAGAAATTTCCTGGAATTTGGCATAGCTGATTTCAGCTACTTCACATTCTGATTTCGCGCGTACCCAAGCGCTGCGCGAATCCTTTTCGTCAAATAAGCCCATTTCACCAAAGAAGTCGCCATCATTCAGGTAGGCAACAATCATTTCGTGGCCTTCATCGTCTTCAATTAATACGGTGACCGAGCCTTTGACGATGTAGTAAAGCGAATCACTTTTGTCGCCCGCGTAAATAATGGTGCTTTTGGCGGGATAACGGCGACGATGGCAGTGAATTAAAAACTCTTCCACATTCTTAATGTGCGGTGTAAGTGAGACAGCGACCAAGGTGTGGCTCCTGTTGATAGGTTTTTTATATTACTAATTGTGATAAAAATTTATTATGACGACATGGCCACCTCACTGCTAGAGATATGCCATGACATGCTGAAAATTTGTGATGCAGTTATAAGCCCAGATAATTTAATTGTCTATAAAAAGTCTTTATTTATGAGTGTTTGGGTTGAATTATGTGCCATTTTCGGTTTTTTAAGCTCCCTGTGTTACGCTAGCTGGCATTATCCAGGCGCAATTTTACGACAGGTACATTTATGCAAGCAGTAGTGAAATGGGTTGATGGTGCTCAATTTTTGGGAGAATCGGGTAGTGGCCACGCAGTATTAATGGATGGTCCGCCTGATCATGGTGGTCGAAATACCGGCGTTCGCCCAATGGAGATGTTGCTGATTGGTTTGGGCGGTTGCTCTTCATTTGATGTGATGAGCATTTTGACCAAAGCACGCCAACAAGTGACCGATTGCCGCTGTGAATTGGATGCTGAAAGAGCAGAAGGTGTGCCATCGCCATTTACCAAAATCCATATGAAGTTTTTGGTTACTGGAAAAGAATTAAAGGATGCTCAAGTAAAGCGTGCGGTGGAGTTATCGGCGACTAAATATTGTTCTGCATCGATCATGCTGGAAGCGGGCGGCGTAGAAATTACCCACTCCTACGAGATTCGCGAGGCATAAAGCGATTTGCTGTTGAGTAACAAAAATGCCCGCTATAGGCGGGCATTTTTTATACATTTTTAATAATGGTTAAACGTGATAACTGGTTTTGGTCATCACTTTGGAAACCAGGGTCATAAGCCCTTTTACGGGTGCAGGAAAGTTGTAGCCGCCAGCACTCAATGCCATATCGGCGTGGCGTGCCTCGTCCTCCAGCATTTGTTCGACTACCGCACGGCTGCGGATGTCCTGCTCCGGTAATTCTTGTAAGTGTTCCCGCAAATGCTTGCAAACTTGATCTTCTGTTGCGGCGACAAACCCCAGGCTGACTTTATCGCTTACTAAACCTGCTCCGGCGCCAATTGCAAAAGAGAGTCCATACCAAACGGGATTGAGGTAACTTGTGTGGCTACCGAGGGCATCGATGCGCTCCTGGCACCACACCAGATGATCGATTTCTTCTTCAGCGGCATGTTCCATTTCGGCGCGCACATTGGGTAGTTTGGCGGTTAATGCCTGACCTTGGTAAAGCGCTTGGGCACAGACTTCGCCCGTGTGGTTAACGCGCATCAAGGCAGCAGAGGTTTTACGCTCGGTATCGCCAAGCTCGGCTTCATCCAACTGGCGAGCAGGCGATGGACGTTCGCAGGTCATATCATTTCCTGCGACCAATGTACGCAGGGCGCGGTCGGCATTAATGATGACTTTGTCGATCAAGCTAAAGTGTGCGTTGAACATAATGGCTCCCCCTAAGGCTGTAGGCTATTTAAGCAGAAAACCCCATGCGATCACCAGCTGTGAAAATTATTGCAAGCAGATGGGGGACACTGCATGCTTGTGTTTGAATAAGACTAATCCTGCTGAAAGGAGACAGGCGTGCAAGATGTTGATGAGATAAAGCTGTTGCTGGATTCCCGTATTCCGCTGCTGGTGATCGAAACTTTCGAAGAAAAAAAAGCATTGGATGTATTGCTCAAAGTTGCCAACAAGCACGGCAAGGATTTGCATCGCTGGTCTGTGACTGATGGGCTGACCCGATTGAATTTTGGCCCGCAACTCGTTCCTAAAGGCAGCGAATTAAACGAGCCGGAAGAGATGCTGCGCCATATCAAACAACAGCAGCAACCTGCGGTGTTTGCACTCTGCGATATCCATCCCTTCCTTACCGACCAACCCCAAGTGGTTCGCTTGCTAAAAGACATCGCACTCAACCATTTTGCTGTGCCGCATACTCTGGTATTGCTCAGCCATCAGTTGCGTCTGCCTCCGGAATTAACGCGTTATAGTGCCTCCTACGCGCTGACCTTGCCTAATGATGACAAGATCATGGAAATTATCCGTGAGGAGGCAAAAGATTGGTCAGATCGTCATGCAGGCGCGCGAGTTAAAACGGACAACATCACACTTAAAAAAGTTGTGAATAATCTACAGGGGATGAGTGCAAGCGATGTGCGTCGCCTGGTGCGTGCGGCTATCTGGAATGATGGTTCGCTGAGCGAAGATGACTTGCCGCGTATCAACAAAGCGAAATTTGCCTTGTTGGATATGGAAGGTGTAATCAGCTTTGAGCAGCAGACAGAAGATTTTTCCAATGTTGGCGGCTTACACAATTTGAAGCGTTGGTTATTGGCACGTCGCTCGGCCTTTAATGACGATGATTCCAAGCTGGATCGCCCTAAAGGTATTTTACTGTTGGGGGTACAAGGTGGCGGAAAAAGTCTGGCAGCCAAAGCGGTTGCCGGTTTATGGGGCTTACCGCTCATGCGTATGGATGTAGGCGCGCTCTACAATAAATTCCACGGCGAAACCGAACGCAATTTGCGCGAGGCCTTAAAGCTTGCTGATGCCATGTCGCCCTGTGTGTTGTGGCTTGATGAGATTGAAAAAGGAATGGCGCAGGATGGCAACGATAACGGTGTGTCGCAACGCTTGTTAGGGACATTGCTAACCTGGATGGCAGAACGACGCACGCGGGTATTTATTGTTGCTACCAGTAATGATATTTCGCGCTTGCCTCCTGAATTAATTCGCAAAGGTCGCTTGGACGAAATCTTTTTCGTCGATTTACCTGATCCTGCGGTGCGCAAAGATATTTTTACTATCCACTTGCGTAAGCGTAATTGCGCTCTTGCGAATTTTAATGTCGATCAGCTGGCAGATGCAGCCCAGGGCTTTTCCGGCTCAGAGATTGAGCAGGCGATTATTGCTGCACTCTATTCTGCGAGTGCCGAAGCAAAGCCATTAACCACCGAGATTTTGCTGCGTGAAATTGCAGCAACCAGTCCACTTTCGGTGGTGATGTCGGAGCAGATCGCCAGTTTGCGGCTGTGGGCGGAAGACCGGACCATTCCCGCATAACTTTTTTTGCGCACCCGAGTCTGACTTGGGTGTATTTTCACTCCAGTGGTAAATGCATGACAGAGTATGAAACGCCGATAATTGATGGCTGGTTGCAATGGGCTGAGCATTGCCCATCGCCCAATTTCAATCTGCGCCCGGATGACGGCGACATCAGCCTATTGGTTATCCACAATATCAGCTTACCGCCAGGTGATTTTGGTAGTGGACATGTGCAGAAGTTTTTTCAGAATAAGCTCGAAGCGCAGGTGCATCCTTATTTTGAAACTATTGCGGACCTTAAGGTTTCCGCTCATTTATTCATCGAGCGCGATGGCACGGTTACCCAGTTTGTGCCGTTTAATGCGCGTGCGTGGCATGCCGGCAGTTCAAGCTTCGCCGGTGTTGGCGACTGCAACAATTACAGTATCGGCATAGAGTTGGAGGGTACCGATGATATTCCCTACAGCGACGCCCAATACCTCGCATTGGAGAAAGTTTCTCGCCAGTTGCTGCTGACTTATCCTAAACTAACACCTGAGCGCATTGCCGGTCATTCAGATGTCGCGCCAGGGCGTAAAACTGACCCGGGGCCTGCTTTTGATTGGCAGCGGTATCGCACCTCTCTCGGCTAATGCCATTTCTTTCTTTATCGACTGAAGAGTGATTTAAAAAATGATTTTTCTTAGCTTGGTTGCGGTACTTGCTATTGTTTATTGGCTCGGCTCAGCCAGCATTTTCCAATACGATGGTTGGTTCAAATGGCTAATTAATCGCTTGCAAAAAATTCCCGGCCTTTCGGCTGCGCCTTCGTTACCCTTGGCTTTTGCCTTGTTAATTCCCCTGGCAGTTCTCGTGCTCGCCTTTTTGGTGATACATCAATTCGTGGGCAAGCATTGGTTATTTTTTCTCTATGTCCCGGTGTTGTTATACAGCTTGGGGCGCGGAAACATTTTGACCGACGCGCAAGAATATATTGCGCTCGCTACACGCGGCGATACAGTTGCTGCTGCGCAATTATTGAATCGTTTACACTCCAAGGAACCAATTGCAGAAGTAAGCGATTGGCGCGGCCTGCATACTGAAGCGTTGAAAGTATTTGCCTATCGTGGATTTGAACGCATGTTCGCTGTGCTCTTTTGGTTTTTTATCGCCGGGCCTTTTGGTGCATTGTTGTATCGCCTAAGTGTGCTGTATCGCGATTTTTCAGAAGCAGGGAGCGAGGCGGTGGCTGTGGCAAATAAATGGCTGTGGTTGCTGGAATTGCCAGCGGTGCGCTTGATGGGCGTGACCTGGGCCTTAGTCGGTAACTTTGAAACTTGTCCGCTGCGTAAAAATTTGTTTGATACACACAGCTCATCTGAATATGTTTTAAGTGAGTGTTTGCGTGGTGCATTAGGTGCATCGACAGATTGCTCCGCGACTGCAATGGCGCAAATGGAGCCCGCAGCAAAAGCGGAAATGCAAGAGGAGATGGAGGCTGAAACGCAGGATATTATTGAGGATCTGACGGGCGATGTGATTACTATTCACTCAGAACCCGCTTATTCATTTGCATTGGTAAAATCCAGCTTGCCACTTTATTCACGCTCTCTGCTGTTCTGGATTTGTGCGATCGCGTTTGCAACGCTGATCATTTAACGGTTGATCGCTGATTGATGATCAACAAGAGATCAATGAATTAATGTTGTTTGAAAGAGGTTAGTTATGCCGTCGTTTGATGTGGTTTCAGAAGTTGATAAGCATGCTTTGACCAACTCGGTAGATCAGGCCCAGCGTTTGATTACCAACCGGTTTGATTTTAAAGGCGTGAATGCAAGTTTTGAGCTCAAGGAGTATGAGATCACTATTACTGCCGATGCAGAAATGCAACTTGATCAGATGCTGGATATCCTCAGGCCTGCCATGGCAAAAAATGGTATTGATGTAAGCTGTCTGGAAATAGGCCAGGTTAAAAGTGCGGGCAAGCAGGTAAAGCGTGAAGTCAAAGTGCGCACGGGAATTGACAAAGATCTCGCTAAAAAAATTGTCGCCTTGGTGAAAGATAAAAAGCTGAAAGTGCAGGCCAGTATTCAAGGCGAGCAGGTGCGAGTTACCGGTAAAAAGCGCGATGATTTGCAAGAGTGTATTGCCGCTTTGCGCGCAGCCGAATTGGGCATGCCGATGCAGTTTGAAAATTTTCGCGATTAATTTCCCGAAGCTGCTTAGTCAGTTTAAAAAATGCGCTCAAAAAGCCCTGCTTGTTAGCAGGGCTTTTTCATTTTAGGCGGAGGTTTTGTGTAAACGATTCCAAAGCCAGGCGAGAATCAAGAGGGTGGGGATGACAGACAAGCTGCTTAAAACATAAAACCAGGAATAACTGCTCGCCTCCACGATATAGCCGGATAAACCGCCAATAAATTTACCCGGTAAATTGGCGAGTGAAGCCAGCAGGGCATATTGCGTCGCGGTGAAATTTTGGTTGGTCAGGCTGGACATGAAGGCTACCAGCACTACACCAGCAAAGCCTTGCGAAATGTTGTCGGCGCTGATGGTTGCAAAAAAAGCCCATTCTTGACCGGGGTTATTCGCCATCAACAAATAGGCGAGGTTGGAAATGGAAACAATAATGGTGGCAACAAACAACATGCTGCGCATGCTGAATGCAGCAATACAAATTCCGCCAATAAATGCGCCGGCAATTCCCACCCACACGCCAAACAATTTGGATACTGTGGCTATATCGGCCTTGGTATAACCTGAATCCAAATAAAACGGGCCGGCCATAACACCGATCATTTGATCCGGTAATTTAAACAAGCCAACAAACACCAACAATGCCAGTGCGAGCAATGCACCATTGCGCGAAAAAAATTCCTGAAAAGGTTTGATAAACGCATCGACAATATGAATGTCACGCACGGCCAGTGACCGTTGAACTTCGGGTTCTTTGGAGATGATCGATGCGAGCAGCGGAATTAGCAGAAAGAGCGCCATGACCAAATAAGCTGTGCGCCAGCCCCACAACTCGGCGAGATATAGTGCGATAGCGCCCGATAAAATCAACGCAATGCGATAGCCTAAAATATACGTTGAGGCTAATGCTGCTTGAAATTCTGGCGGCGCAATTTCGATGCGATAAGCATCAACTACTGTATCCAGTGTCGCCCCGGCAAAGGCAGCAATTCCCACTAAAACAATAAACGCGCTCAGTGATGATTCTGGTCCCAGCAACGCGATTGCCACCAAGGCAGTAATTAATAAGATTTGCGATACAACCAACCAGCCTTTGCGTCGCCCCAAAAAAGGCAAGCTGTATTTATCGATTAACGGTGCCCATAAAAATTTAAGTACATAAAAAAAACCAACGAAACTGATTAAGCCAATTACGCTCAGTTCAAATCCCACATCGCGCAGCCAGGTTGAAAGTGTCATTCCGCCCACCAATAAAAACGGCAAGCCTGAACCCAAACCGAGGCAAAACAGTGTGAATGCAGAGGGTGTGGAAAAAGCGCGCTTAATGCCGCGCCAACCGTTGTAATGGTCTTGATCTGTGATGTTGGGTGAATTCATAGCGGCGGGTGAATATCCGTTAAATAGTTGCGTTAGTGTAACCGTAAATACGCAGGCTGATTTTATTGTTATTGAATTTTATCCCCTCTGCTTCCAATCGACGTTTTTGTTCATGGTGGCCGGGCGAACCTTCAGGTAGCGAAATTTTTCCTTGTGCATTGATCACCCGATGCCACGGAAGTTCGGTTTTCTCTGGCAACCCGCACAACACCGTTCCCGCCAGACGCGCAGCACCAGGTATGCCTGCCAAAGCAGCAAGTTGTCCATAGGTAATGACTTTGCCTGCAGGCACAGACATCAATGCCAGATAAATTGCTTCCCGGTTGGAGTGGCTCATAGTGCTGAAATCGCTCTCTGTAATTTTTGCGCAATTTTTTTATGGCCGGAATTTTCATCTGGCCTCGTGGGTTTACATCGCTAAACGCAAGGTAACCTAAATTAACATTATTAACACTTTTGGCGTTGCAGCCATGGATGATGGGCAATTTAATGACTTTTGTCTCCTGATTAATCGCTCGCGCGAAAGGGCTCTATTGTGAAAAAAGCGCTGTCACTTTGTTGTCTCCTGTTGTTGTGGCTCAGTACTACCGCGGCGGCGGGTGTTGTCGAATTATTAAACGGCGATCGGTTGGAAGGCGAGCTGGTGAGTATTGATGAGGACCATTTGCTGTGGCGCTCGACAAATTTTGGTGAGCAAAGCATCAAAAAAACCAACATTAAAAATATTCAAACCGATATCGCGCTGAAAATTAATGGCAATAATGTTCCCTGCCAATTGGAGCCCATGGAGGCTGAATACCTGCGCTATCGCTGTGATCAATCAGATCGGATCAAGCGCGCTTCCTTGCTGCGCGTTAAAACCCTGATGCCTTACGAAGACTTTAAAAAAGGGACTTATGAGCATCACGGGCGCCTTAATTTGTGGGGTGCATACTCGCGCGGAAATGAAGTGCGCGATGAGTGGAGGGTTGATAGTGAAATTACACTGCGGCGCAATGATTTTCGCCATGTTCTTGGCGGAGAATTTTCGCGCGCCTCATGGAATTATTCTGCGCCCCAGGAGCGCTGGAGCCTGAATTATTCGCTCGACTGGTTTTTAGGGGAACACTGGTTCTGGTACAACAGTGGTTTGGTTGGTGCTGATCCGCAGCGGGGTATGCGTGCTTATCAACATGTGGGGTCTGGTGCTGGCTATCAGTTTTATGAAAACAAGACGATGAGCTTATCGCTCAAGTCAGGGTTGGCGCTGCTTGATGAGTCCTATCTGCTGCCGGTGGAATTGGTCGATGAATATCCCTTGGAGGACGATTTTATCGCGCTGGGTTTTGCCTTCGATTTTCGTTATAGCCTGCCGTGGGGCGTGAGTGTTTTCCATAACAATGAAGTGCTGCAGCCCACGGACAATGATCCAAATTTGCAGCTTAAAACCTCATCGGGTTTAAGCTCGATGATCCTCAAGCGCATTTATTCGGAATTTAAAATCGATTATTGGCTGGATAAAGACCCTCAACCTATGCGGCAAAGCAAGGATACGCGTATGTCGCTGGGCGTGAGTTACAAATGGTAGACTGGTGCTTCCCTTTTATACGGAATGAATCGCAATGTATCTTTTGCCCGTGGTGTTTTTCTTCCTTGAGCTCTGGTTGATGATTGTTATTGGCGACAAGGTGGGGGCTTTGGTGGTCATTTTCTGGCTGATTGCCATGATTGTGATTGGTATGAATCTGCTGCGTTATCTGGGGGCTGCAAGCATGTTACGCGCCGCGCAGGGTATGCGCAGCGGTGGTGTTACTGCTCCTGCGCAATCTTTGGCAGATGGAATGTTCAAAGCGTTAGGGGCAGTGTTATTGATTATCCCTGGATTTCTTACCGACATATTGGCGCTTTTGTGTTTTATCCCGTTGGTGCGTCGTCTGGTGCTTGCGCGCTGGTTGGCAAAAATAGCCGCTAAAGGCCAGGCATTTGCTGCAGGCTCTTTTGGTGCTGGTACGGGAGGATTTAACCGCCCGACCGGGAATATTTATGAGCATCAAGGAACATCCAGACCCGAGCCTGAACCGGAAGAAAAGGGGCTGCTGATCGACCAACAACCGGAAACGCCCCCTAAGCCGGAGCGCAAAAACGACTAAATCGCCGAACAGCGATAATTTTCACTTCCCTTCCGTTGAAATCCCCAAACCTAGCCCCACATAGGTGTCACCGCTTTTAGGTCGCCAGTTTTCGGGTGAGACCCTGTAAATCGGCGGCCTTACCGATGGCCTTGAAACTTTTCAAGCTGTCCTTATATGTCATCACGCGGAATCCGATGTTCTCGCGATCGCCGGTAGCGATTGGCCGAATGTCCGGTTCCAGCATGTTTAATCTGTTTTGTTAGGAGACAAAGTTCCATGAAAATTCGTCCGTTGCATGACCGCGTTGTAGTTCGTCGCAAAGAAGAAGAAACCAAAACTGCCGGTGGCATCATCCTGTCTGGTGCTGCGAAGGAAAAGCCAAACCAAGGTGAAGTATTGGCTGTTGGTAATGGCCGTGTACTGGCAAGTGGTGAATTGCGTCCGCTGGATGTGAAAGTGGGTGACATAGTGGTATTTGGCAAATACGCCGGCAGTGACACCATCAATATCGATGGCGAAGAGCTGGTAATCCTGAGCGAGTCAGATATCAAAGCGGTTTTGGTGTAATCCAGCCGCGCAAGAATTTAATGTGAAGTTGCATATGGGTAACTTCGCCGGATTAACAAAAGATTTTAGGAATTGAAGATATGTCAGCTAAAGAAGTGAAATTTGGTGATAGCGCACGTCAACGCATGTTGACCGGTGTAAACGTTCTGGCCGATGCCGTTAAAGCGACCCTTGGTCCAAAAGGCCGCAACGTAGTATTGGAAAAATCTTTCGGCGCACCAACCATCACTAAAGACGGTGTGTCGGTTGCCAAAGAAATCAGCCTGAAAGACAAGTTCGAGAACATGGGCGCGCAAATGCTCAAAGAAGTTGCTTCCAAAGCATCTGACGACGCAGGTGACGGTACCACTACCGCTACTGTATTGGCGCAAGCGATTGTGAACGAAGGTTTGAAGTCAGTTGCTGCCGGCATGAACCCAATGGACCTGAAGCGCGGCATCGACAAAGCAATTGCTGCAGCGGTTAAGCACGTTCAATCTATTTCCGTTCCTTGTGTTGATAGCAAATCAATCGCACAAGTAGGCACCATCTCTGCCAACAGCGATGTGTCTGTAGGCGCGTTGATTGCTGAAGCTATGGAAAAAGTAGGCAAAGAAGGTGTTATCACCGTTGAAGAAGGCACCAGCCTCGAAAACGAATTGGACGTAGTAGAAGGTATGCAATTTGACCGTGGCTACCTGTCCCCTTACTTCATCAACAACCAGGACAATATGAGCGTTGAGCACGATCATCCGTTCATCCTGTTGGTTGACAAAAAAATCTCCAACATCCGCGAATTGCTGCCAGTACTTGAAGGCGTTGCCAAATCAGGCAAGCCACTGGTGATTGTTGCTGAAGACGTTGAAGGCGAAGCGCTGGCAACTCTGGTTGTGAACAACATCCGTGGCATCGTAAAAGTTGCTGCTGTTAAGGCGCCTGGTTTCGGTGACCGTCGCAAAGCTATGCTGCAAGACATCGCGGTATTGACTGGCGGTACTGTGATCTCTGAAGAGGTAGGTCTGGATCTGGAAAGCGCTACACTGGAGCATCTGGGTACTGCAAAACGCGTAACCATGAACAAAGACAACACCACTATCGTTGATGGTGCTGGTAACGCAGAAGAGATCAAAACCCGCGTACAACAAATCCGTGTTCAAATCGAAGAAACTTCTTCTGACTACGACCGTGAAAAACTGCAAGAGCGCGTAGCAAAATTGGCTGGTGGTGTTGCGGTAATCAAAGTGGGCGCAGCAACTGAAGTTGAAATGAAAGAGAAAAAAGCACGCGTTGAAGACGCCCTCCACGCAACTCGCGCAGCGGTAGAGGAAGGCGTGGTTCCTGGAGGCGGTACTGCATTGCTGCGCGCTGTTGCCGCAATCGCTGACCTGAAGGGTGACAACGAAGACCAAAACGCCGGTATCGCTATTGCACGCCGTGCGATGGAAGCGCCTCTGCGTCAAATCGTTGCCAACGCTGGTGATGAGCCATCAGTAGTTGCAGACACAGTGAAGAAAGGTTCAGGCAACCACGGTTACAACGCTGCTACTGGTGTGTACGGCGATATGATCGAAATGGGTATCCTCGATCCAGCGAAAGTAACCCGTTCTGCATTGCAGGCAGCTGGTTCTATCGCCGGTTTGATGATCACTACCGAAGCAATGGTTGCTGATCTGCCAGAAGACAAACCAGCTGCTGGTGGCCATGGCCACGATATGGGCGGCATGGGTGGTATGGGCGG